>JACMQP010000610.1 GCA_014376915.1 Ramlibacter sp. | reverse complement strand
TCGCGTGACGCTCGAAAACGGCCACCAGGTGATCTGCTACACCGGCGGCAAGATGCGCAAGCACCACATCCGCATCATCGCCGGCGACAACGTGTCGCTGGAAATGTCGCCGTACGACCTGACCAAGGGCCGGATCACGTTCCGCCATATCGCCGGCCGCTCCGGCCCGCCGCCGGCCCGCCGGTGACCGCTATGTCCACGCACCTTCGCGCCGCCGCGCTCGCCATCGCCTGCGTCTTCGCTGCCGGTGCCAGCCTGGCCGACGACGACCACGGCAAAGGCAAGGGCAAGGGCAACAAGCATGCCGAAAAGGACGAGCGCAAGGCTGAAAAGCAGGAGGACAAGCGCGAGAAGAAGGGTGACAAGCACCGCGACCGCGACGACGTCAGGGTTGGCCAGTACTTCAGCGACCAGCAGCGCGAATCCGTCCGCAGCTACTACAGCCAGCAGTACGGCAACGGTCGCCGTTGCCCGCCAGGCCTCGCGAAGAAAAACAACGGTTGCCTGCCGCCGGGCCAGGTCCGCTACACGGTGGGTCAGCCGCTGCCGCGAACCGTCACCGTGTACCTGGTGCCGCAGCCGGTCATCGTGCAGTTGCCGGTCGCCCCGCCCGGCTACCGTTATGTGCGCGTCGGCAACGACATCTTGCTGGTGTCGCCGCAGAGCCAGCTGGTGGTCGACGTGATCGCCGGCCTGCTGCGGTAGCGCTTCAGCCGCCAGCAAGGCCGGTCATTCGGCCTTGATGTTCGCCTCTTTCACAACGCGCGCGTTCGCCGAGTATTCCTTCTCGATGATCGCGATGAACTGCTGCGGCGTTGTCGTGCTGATCACGTTGTCGAGCTTGCGTAGGCGCTCTTGCGTCTCTTTTTCAGCGAGCACCCGGTTGATCTCGATGTTGATGCGCTTCACAACCTCCGGCGGGGTTGCCGCAGGCGCGTAGAACCCGAAGAGGGACGTCAGGTTGGCCTCCGGATAGCCGAGCTCCGCCAGCGTCGGCACCTCCTGCAGGTTGGCCAGGCGCCGCGGCCCGGTCACCGCCAGCACGCGCAGCTTGCCCTCGTTGATCAGGCCGTTGATGCTGGCCAGCGGATTCGCGACGAACAGGTCGAACTGGCCGCCGGCGGCGTCGGTGATCAGCTGGCTGCCGCCCTTGTATGGCACGTGCGTGAGGTCCGCGCCCGACTTGCGCCGGATCTGCTCGATCATGATGTGGCCGAGCGTGCCGTAGCCGGAACTGGCGATGCTCACCTTGCCCGGTTGCGCCTTGGCTGCCGCGATCGCATCGGCGAAGGTCTTGCCCTTGAATTTCGGCGTCGCCAGCACGTACACCGGCGAGTACATGACGGAGGCGACCGCGACGAAGTCCTTCAGCGGGTCGTACTGCACTTTCATCACGTGCGGGTTGAGCGTCAGCGGGCTGATCGCCGCAAAGGCCAGCGTGTGGCCGTCGTCCGACTTGGCGACCGCGTCCATTCCGATGGTGCCGCCGGCGCCGGCCTTGTTGTCCACCACCACCGGCTGCCCCAGCAGCGGTGCGAGCCGCTCGGCCAGCAGGCGGGCCACGGCGTCGTTGACGCCGCCGGCGGGATAGGGAACGACGATCTTCACCGGACGGCTGGGCCATAGACCCTGCGCGAAGGCGTGCGGCGGCAGGGCCGCCCCTCACAGCAGTCCCAGTCCCAGGCCGAGCGTGTGCCGACGCGATGTCACCGGATTGCTTCCTGTTCGAACCACTGGCGCGCCAGCCGGTCCCAGAAGCTCGCGCCCAGGCCCAGGATGTCGTCGTTGAAGTCGTATCCGGCGTTGTGCAGGTTCACGCCCGGCTTGCCACCCGTCCCGTTGCCGATGAAGCCGTAGCTGCCCGGCACCTGTTCCAGCATGAAGCCGAAATCCTCCGCCGTCATCGCTGGAAGCACGTCGTCGTGGGCGTTGCCCTCGCCGACCAGGGCACCCATCACCTGCGCCATGAAACGCGCCTCGTGCGGATGGTTGACCGTAGTGGGGTAGCCCGGCTTGATGATCACTTCTGCCGTCGCGCGGTGCGCCTGCGCCACGTGGCTGCTGATGCGCTCGATGCCCTCGACCAGGTGGTTCAGCGTCTCGGTGCTCAGCGTGCGGCAGGTTCCGTAGATGAAGGCTTCATTCGGGATGATGTTCTCCACCGTCCCCGATTCGATCTTGCCGACCGTCAGCACCGCGCTGTCCAGCGGGTCGACAGTGCGCGACACCAGCGTCTGCAGTTGGCCGACGATCGCGCAGGCGACCGGGATTGGATCGACCGTGGTGTGGGGTTGGGCCGCGTGGCCGCCCTTGCCGCGGATGCGAATTTCGAAGCGGTTGGCCGATGCCATGATGGGGCCCACCCGCACGCCCATCTGCCCCGCCGGCAGCGCCGGCCAGTTGTGCAGTGCGAACACCGCCTTCACCGGGAATTTCTCGAACAGCCCGTCTTCCATCATGAGTCGCGCGCCAGCGCCGCCTTCCTCGCCCGGCTGGAAAATGAAGTGCACCGTGCCGTTGAAATCGGGCTGTTTGGCCAGCAGCGTGGCGCCGCCCAGCAGCATGGCGGTGTGGCCGTCGTGGCCGCAGGCGTGCATTCGGCCCGCGTTTTTGCTGGCGTACTCGAAGCCATTGAGCTCCTGCACCGGCAGCGCGTCCATGTCGGCGCGCAGTGCGATGGCGCGGGCCGGATCGCCGGCATTCGGCCCGTTGCCACGCAAGGTTGCGACGACGCCGGTGCCACCCATGCCGCGGTGCAGGGGCAAGCCCAGCGCCTTGACGTACGAAGCGATCTGGTCGGAAGTGCGCGATTCCTCGAACTTCAGTTCGGGATGGGCATGCAGGTCTCGGCGGAAGCTGATGAGTTTGCCAAGGTATGGCGTGATGTCTGAGGCTGTTTTCATGGGTGCGCGGGACAGCGCAAATGGCGCTGCCGGGCGTCGATCATCTTAGCGTCTCAGGCGACGGTGGTGCGCCCGGTCAGCGGGTACATCGGGTCGTTGTAGCCGTGGGTGGAGGCGTAGCCCGGCGGCACCAGCTGGTCGACGAAGCTTTCGTCTTCGGCGTTGAGCTTGAGCGACAACGCGGCGATGTAATCCTTCCATTGGTCCAGTGTGCGCGGCCCACCGATCACGCCGTTGACCTGCTGGTTGTTGAGCACCCAGGCGATCGCGAACTGCGTCGGGCTCATACCGCGCGCTTCGGCATGGGTCTTGAAGTGCTGCGCCAGCTCCAGCGACTCGGGCCGGAACTCGGTCTGGTGGATGCGCTTGTCGCCGCGCGCCGCCCGGCTGCCGGCTTCTGGCTCGGCGCCCGGCTTGTACTTGCCGGTCAGCACGCCTCGCGCCAGCGGGCTGTACACCACCACGCCGACACCGTAGTGGTGGCAGCAGGGCAGCAGTTCGGTCTCGATCAGTCGCGTCACGGCGCTGTAAGGCGGCTGGCACACGACCGGCTGCGGGATGCCCATGCGGCGTGCCGTCTCCACCATGCGCGCCACCCGCCAGCCGCGGAAATTCGACACGCCGTAGTAGCGGATCTTGCCGACGTCGATCAACCGCGCCATGGTCGACAACGTCTCCTCGATCGGTACCGTTTCGTCGTCGCGGTGCATGTAGTACAGGTCGATGTAGTCGGTGTTCAGGCGCTGGAGGCTGCCCTCTACCGCCTGCAACAACCAGCGGCGCGACAGGCCGCGATCGTTCGGTTCCCTGCCGACCTGGTTCGCGACCTTGGTTGCGAGCACCCAGCGCTCGCGGTCGGCGGCGATCGCCCGACCGACGATCCGTTCCGACTCGCCCTTGGCATAGACGTCCGCCGTGTCGAGCGCATTGAGGCCGGCGTAGCGCGTCGCGTCGATGATGCTGATCGACTCGGCCTCGCTGGTCTGGTCGCCGAACATCATCGTGCCCAGCCAGAGCTGGGGCACTTTCAGGCCGCTGTCCCCCAGGGGATGGTGAAGGGGGGCGATTTGGTTGCTCATGAACGGATCTCCTTTGGCGGCATTGTTGCCGCCGGGAAACGGGCGTGATCAGTCTTCGAGGAAGTTGCCGGCGCTGTAGGCGACTGGCGGTGCGTCGGGATCGAAGCTGACAGCGGCCGGGTCCTTGCCTTCATTCAACGCGTCGAGCTGCTGCTGCAGGAAGCGGCGCAGCATGACGATGCCACGGTCGGTGCTGGCCAAATGCTCTTCCGAATGCTTCGCGATGCCGCCCTGACTCACCTGCGCCTCGTAGTCGCCGGGGAACTGCCGGTGCTCTTCTTCGGTCAGCTCCTCCCACAGCTTGCCGTTCAGGCGCGAGCGCATCTTCTCCAGCTCGCCTTCTTCACGCACGCGCCCCACCACATAGATGCGAAAGCTGTGGTCGTCGATCGGCAAAATCCAGCCCAACGACTCCACCCGGCCATAGCGGCCGACGCGCGGGCTGGGAATGACGCGCACCGTCGGCAGGCCTGCTTCGCTGACCCGGCGCAGCGTCTTGCCGTCCGCCATCTTGCGGATCGACAGCGTCCGCACGCTGTTCGCGGTGGTGTCCCAGGTCACCTGTGGCATCACCGCCATCTGTTCGACAAACTGCGTGCCGCTGAACGTGGAGTGCAGGATCACGACGTGGAAGGGGTCGACCAGATTCTCGTAGTGCTGTAGCCAGTTGCAGGGAATAATCTTCGGGCCGCCGCCGCCGATGCTGTTGTCGTTGGTCTCGAGGAATTCGCCCTCGTCCAGCACGTCGAGGCATTCGTAGCGGGGCAGCACCGGCTTCCTGTCGGGCGGACCCATGTAGGCCCAGACCAGTCCATAGAGCTCCTGCACCGGATACCAGGGCTGGCGCACTTTGTCGCGGGCGCGGCCACCTTCCGGCTCGCAGGGCTGCTCGATACAGTAGCCCTCGACGTCGAACAGCCAGCCGTGATAGCAGCAGCGAATGCCGCGCTCGTCGACCTTGCCGTAGTACAGCGATGCGCCGCGGTGTGCACAGTTGGGATGGACCAGGCCGGGACGGCCGGTCTGGTCGCGGAACAGGACCAGGTCCTCGGCCAGCACCCGGACCTGGCGCGGCATGTTGGTGGCGTCGGCAAGGACGCCGACCGGGTGCCAGTAGCGGCGCAGCAACTCGCCCATCGGCGTGCCCGGGCCGACCTCGGTCAGCTCCTTTTTGTAGCTCGGTTGCGGCCGGCCGTAGGCGGTGCCTGTGTCGACGGCGATGGTCGGGGCGTTCATTCCGCGGTCACCCCGGCGGCCTTGATCAGGTCCGCCACGCGCGGGTAGTCGGCCTTGTAGACCTCGACGAACTGCGCCGGCGTGTTGCCCAGCGGCTCGAAGCCGAAGGCAGTGAGCCTGGCCCGCACGTCCGGCATGGCCGTGATGTCGCGCAGTGCCAGCGACCAGGCGTCGACGATGGGCTGCGGTGTTTTCGCCGGCGCGTAGACGCCGATCCAGCTGTCGATGTCGAAGCCCTTGAAGCCCTGCTCGGCGAAGGTTGGCACGGTGGGCATGGTCGAGACGCGGCGTGTGCCGGCGATCCCCAGCACCTTCATCTTGCCGCCCTGGGTCTGGGCACGGGCGGTGGAGGGGTTCGCCCACGCGATATCGAGCGACTCGCCAAACATGTCCGTGTGCGCCGCCGCCTCCGCCTTGTAGGGAACGTGGACCAGGTTGGCGCCAGTCTGGCGCATCAGCAGTTCGCCGAACAGGTGGGCGGACGAGCCGTTGCCCCAGGTGCCATACGTCGTGCGATCGCGCTTTTTCGCCCACTCCACGAATTCGTTGAGGTTGTTAAACGGCGCGTTAGCGCGCGCCACCAGCATTGGCCCGCCGGTGGCCAGCATGGTCACCGGCGCAAAGTCCTTCACCGGCGCATAGGGCAGCCTGGGCATCAGGATGGCGTTGTTCACATGGGTGAGCGGAAGCGTCATCAACACCGTGTGGCCGTCGGGCGCTGACTTGGCCACGAAGTCGGCGGCGATGATTCCACTGGCGCCGGGCCTGGCGTCCACCACCACCGGCTGGCCCCAGCGTTGCAGCAGCTTTTCGCCGTAGACGCGGGCGATCACGTCGATCGGGCCGCCGCCGGTGCCGAAGGGCACAATCCTGATCACCTTGCTCGGGAAGGCCGCGGCCGGCTGGGCCAGCAGCGGGCGCACCGCCAGGCTGGCCAGACTGGCGCCGAGGGCGAAGCTGAAGATTCGTCGGTTGGACTGCATCGCTGTCTCCTGATCTGGTCGAGCCGCCGATCATGCGATGACACTTGCGCGAATTGCAATTCGAATGTTTGGATATGTCATATGAATCAGCGTGATATCCGCAGCCTGGACATCGGCATGCTGCGGACCTTCGACGCGTTGATGCGCGAGCACTCGGTCTCGCGTGCCGCGGCCAGGCTGTTCCTGAGCCAGCCCGCGGTGAGCGCATCGCTGAACCGGTTGCGCGAGGTGTTCGACGACCCGCTCTTCACCCGCACGGCGCACGGCGTGGCTCCGACGGGCCGGGCTCTGGCGCTGGCGCCGCAGGTGGGCAAGGTACTGGCGGACATCGCCGGC
This sequence comes from Ramlibacter sp., assembly GCA_014376915.1. The sequence continues at coordinate 11,446 of JACMQP010000610.1, read as the reverse complement.
CTGCTGGAGGCGGGGCATGGGTTCGATCCGTGCACGTCGCAGCGCATCTTCCGCATTGCGGGCTCCGACCATGCCAGCCACCTGGTACTGCCCGCGCTGGCGCGCCGGCTCGGCAGCCTGCATTCGCCGATCCGCATCGTTTGGGAAGCGACCGGCAGCGCGCCGCTGGCGGACCGGCTGCACAAAGGCGACCTCGACCTCGGTGTGGTGGCGCGGATCCATCCGCCGCGCGATATGGAGACGCAGTTGCTCTATGAAGACCGGTATGTGGTCGTCACTCGCCAGGGCCATCGCCTGGCCGGCCGGCCGGTGACGCTGGACGGCTTCTGCACGACGCCGCAGGTGTTCCTCGGCTACGGCACGTCGACGCTGGAGGATGTCATCGACGAGACGCTGACCAAGGCGGGCCGGCAGCGGCTGGCCAAGATCGCCGTCTCCAGCTTCGGCCAGATCGTCGACCTGTTAGAGCAGAGCGATTACGCGGCGGTGATCGCATCGCGGGTGGCGCGCACTTATGCCGACAAGGTGCTGGCGCATGACTTGCCGTTCGTGCTGCCCGGCTACCAGATGCTGCTGTGCTGGGACGTACGCGCAGGCTCGGACGCCGCCATGCAGTGGCTCAAGGGCGAGTTGCAGGCAATCTTCGCGGCCTTGCCCGCTTAGCCGTTGCCCGGACCCTGGCCGGCTTCCGCTACCGGCACGGTGGCGCCCCGGCTGACGCTCTGGCCGTCTTCCGGGCGCAGGCGCCAGAACGACAGCGCTGACACCAGCGTCAGCGCCGCCAGCGTGACGAAGGCGTGGTGCAGGGCGGCCGTGACCAGCGCCTGGTCGGTCTGCGGCAGGCCCGACAGATACCAGCCGGTCACCAGCGAGCCGGCCGCCAGCCCGAAACTCATGGACAGCTGCTGCAGCGAACTGGCGATGGTGCTGGCCATGCTGGTGTCGCGCGGCTCGATGTCGGCGTAGGCCATCGTGTTCATGCTGGAGAACTGCATCGAGTTGAAGAAGCCCAGGCACAGGCCCAGCGCCACGATCAGCGCAATGGGCGTCGCGCTGCTTACCAGCGAATAGGTGCCGATGACGACGCCGACCAGCATCGTGTTGACGATCAGCACGCGGCGAAAGCCCAGGGTCCTGAGGACCCAGGCGTTGAGGAACTTGGAGCTGATAGCGCCGATGGCCGATGGCATCATCAGCAACCCCGACTGCCAGGCCGGCAGGCCCAGACCCAACTGGTACAGGAGCGGCAGCAGGAAAGGCATTCCGCCCATGCCGATCCGCGTGACGAAGCCGCCTGCCACCGACATGCGGAAGGTCCGCACGCGGAACAACCCGAGCCGCAGCAGCGGATGGGTGCTGTTCGCCGCATGCAGGCCGTAGGCGGCGAGAAGCGCCAGCGAGAGCAGCAACAGCACGCCGGTGGAGGTGGCGTCAAGCCGGTGTTCGCCGAAGATTTCCAGCAGCCAGGACAGCAGCGCGATGCCCGAGCCGAACAGCACCAGGCCGATCACGTCCAGCGGCCGGCCGGACTCGCCGCGGTAGTCGGGTAGGAAGCGGTAGATCAGCGTCAGAGCCGCCAGGCCGACCGGGATGTTGACGAAGAAGATCTCGCGCCAGGACAGCCAATGCACGATCAGGCCGCCCACGGTGGGGCCGAGCAGCGGCCCGATCAGAGCCGGGATCAGCACGAAGTTCATCGCCGCCAGCAGTTCCGACTTGGGGAAGGTGCGGATGATGGTCAGCCGGCCGACCGGCATCATCATCGCGGCGCCCGCTCCCTGCAGCAGCCGCGCCGCCACCAGCATCGGTGGATTGAGCGACAGGCCGCACAGGATCGAGGCGACGGTGAACACCGAGACGGCAGAGAAGAATACCTTGCGGGTGCCGAAGCGGTCGGCCATCCAGCCGCTGACCGGGATGCAGACCGCTAGGCTGAGGATGTAGCTGGCCACCACCGCCTTCAGGCTCAGCGGCGGGACCTGCATGCTGGCGGCCATGCTGGGGATGGCCGTGTTGACGATGGTCGAATCCAGCTGCTCCATGAACAGCACGATCGCCACCACCCAGGGCAGGTAGGTCTTGGCGCTGGCGGGATTCATGGGCGGGGCGAGGTCGGATGGCGGCCCCGGATGATAGGGCCCCGCACTCCTTCGTGGCGCGCCGCAGGCGCGCGCTAACGGTTCACCGGTTCACCGGTTCCGGATGCGGCCGGCCGGCGGAACACGTCGGTCTTGGCGAACGACGCTTGCAGCGGGGCCGCTTCGGTATCGCCGTTTCTGGGCAGGTGGCCGAGCGCTTCCAGCCCGGCCGGCTCGGTCGCGGCGAAATGCTGCGATGACGACCCGGACTGCGCATGGCGTTGCAGGTCTTCGTCGCGGATGGCGAACAGGCGTTCGAGGTCGGCCTTCGCCTCCGCCCTGGAATCCGTCAGCGGTTCGGGCGCCGAATGGCGCGCCGCCTGCCTGATGGCGGCCGCGGCAGCCGGCCTTGCCGCGGACGAATCGGGAGTTGCGGCCGGCCCCGAAATCACGATCGAACCGCCGAGCAGGTCGCCGGGGTCGGATGCTGTCATTGCTGTTTGCGCTTCCAGCTCCCCGACAGCAAGCGCGGCGGCCGGGATGCTCGACGTCCACACGCCCGGATGCGGCATGGCCGGGCAGCCCGTGTCGTCGGCCAGTGAGAATTGCCAGGAGATCCCCAGCAGCCAGCGGTCGGCCAGCGGGTCCAGCGTCATCACCCGCTTCTTGTAGGCGGTCTCGAAAGCCATGCCGTGCAGCATCAGACGGGGGTCCCAGTGCTTGACCAGCAGGCGGACATGGATGCCGGGATCGCGGCCGCGCGAGGTTGCCGCCAGCAGGTCGGCGCCGAGCCAGGAAGTCGGGATGCCGGTGCGGTTCAGGGTGTCGCGCAGGACCAGGCGCAGCAGCTCACGACGGCTGGAGTTTTCCTGCGACATCGGGCTCCTGGTATTGAGGTCCGAGGCGGGCTGCGAGTGCTGCAGCGCCGGCTGGGAGGCCGGATTGGCGGACGGCGAGGAACTGGCGAAGATGCGTTTCAGGAAGCTCATGGCGTTCTCCGGTGGCAGACCCCGGGACAGTCCCGTGGCGCGTTCAAGGTCTTGGTTGTTACCAAGTTGTTCTAATAGTAACAAGTCGTTTCAAGATTGGCAACCAGAGCTGCGTGAGAATGTGCTTCTCTGCCGGTATTTTTTGGCCTTCCTTCCGCTTTACAGCTTGCCAGCCCCATGACCACCACCGAATCCCGCTTCGAAGTCCTCCCCCGAGATCTTGCGCCCTACCGCCGGGGCAATACCGGCATCGACTATGTGCACCGCTTCGATTCCGGCCGGCCCGGCCCCCAAGTGTTGGTCAACGCTCTGACCCATGGCAACGAATTCTGCGGGATGGTCGCCGCGACCCACCTGCTGGACCAGGCCATCCGGCCGAAGATCGGCATCCTCACGGTCAGCTTCGCCAACGTGGGCGCCTATGAATCGTTCGATCCGGCCGAGCCGTTCAAGAGCCGCCAGCTGGTGCACAACCTGAACCGGATCTGGTCGGCGGTCGAACTCGACGGGCCGGGCGACAGTCCGGAATTGCGCCGCGCCCGCGAGCTCAGGCCAGCCATGGCCGCCGCCGATCACATCCTGGACATCCACTCGACCTCGCAGGACGTGGTCCCGTTCTGGGTCTATCCGGCGTTCGAGCGCAACGCGCAGGTGGCGCTGGCCGTCGGCCGTCCGCTGGTGCACCTGGTCATGCCCGGCGGACTCGGGTCCGGCACGCCGCTGATCCAGCATGGCCGCCATGGCGATCCTGAGGAAAGCGGCACGGCGATGGTGGTCGAATGCGGCCAGCATTTCCTGCGCTCGGCGTCCGACCTGGCGACCCGGGTGGCGCTGGACTTTATCGCCCACTTCGGGCTGATCGATGCCGATCCGCAGCGCCCGCCGCCGCCGCCCCAGCGACGCTTCGAACTGCTCCAGACCCACGTGATCAAGACGCCCGAATTCCGCTTCGCCCGTCCGGTGGTCGGCTTCGAGGTGTTCGACAAGGGCGAACTGGTCTACACCGACGGCGACGAGGAAGTGCGCTCGCCGGTGGACGGCTGCACCATCTTCATGCCGTCGCGCGAAGCGACGGTCGGCAAGGAGGCGGTCTATCTCACCCGCCCGCTTTGAGAAGCGCACCATGAACGGCACCGACAAATACCAGGACATCCGCGATGCGGTGCGGGCGCTGTGCGCGGAGTTTCCCGACGAATACCACCGCAAGGTCGACGCCGAGCGTGGCTATCCCGAGGCGTTCGTCGATGCGCTCACCAGGGCCGGCTGGATGGCGGCCCTGATTCCGCCCGAGTACGGCGGCTCGGGCCTGGGCCTGACCGAAGCGTCGGTGATCATGGAGGAGATCAACCGCAGCGGCGGCAACTCCGGCGCCTGCCACGGCCAGATGTACAACATGGGCACGCTGCTGCGCCATGGCTCCACGGCGCAGAAGGAGCTGTACCTGCCCAGGATCGCCAGCGGGCAATGGCGGCTGCAGTCGATGGGCGTGACCGAGCCGACCACCGGCACCGACACCACGAAGATCAAGACCAGCGCCGTGAAGAAGGGCGACCGCTACGTCGTCAACGGCCAGAAGGTGTGGATCTCGCGGGTGCAGCACTCCGACTGGATGATCCTGCTGGCCCGTACCACACCGCTGACCGACGTGCAGAAAAAGTCCGAGGGCATGTCGATCTTCATGGTCGACCTGCGGCTGGCCGAGACGACCGGCATGACGGTGCGGCCGATTCCCAACATGGTCAACCACGAGACCAACGAACTGTTTTTCGAGAATCTAGAGATTCCGGCGGAGAACCTGATCGGCCAGGAAGGCATGGGCTTCAAGTACATCCTCGACGGCCTGAACGCCGAGCGGACGCTGATCGCGGCGGAGTGCATCGGCGATGGCTACTGGTTCATCGACCGCGTGACCAGGTACGTCAAGGACCGCGTCGTGTTCGGCCGGCCGATCGGCCAGAACCAGGGCGTGCAGTTCCCGATCGCCGAGGCCCACATCGAGGTCGAGGCAGCCAACCTGATGCGCTGGGAAGCCTGCCGGCTGTTCGACGCTCACGAGCCCTGCGGCGCCCAGGCCAACATGGCCAAGTACCTGGCGGCCAAGGCCAGCTGGGAGGCGGCCAACGCCTGCATCCAGTTCCACGGTGGTTTCGGCTTCGCCTGCGAATACGACGTGGAGCGCAAGTTCCGCGAGACCCGGCTGTACCAGGTGGCGCCGATCTCGACCAACCTGATCCTGAGCTATGTGGCCGAACACGTGCTCGGCCTGCCCAGGAGCTTCTGATGCTCCCGCTCGAAGGCATTACCGTCGTCGCGCTGGAACACGCGATCGCCGCACCGTTCTGCACCCGCCAGCTGGCCGACCAGGGAGCGCGCGTCATCAAGGTCGAGCGCCCGGGCGTTGGCGACTTTGCGCGCGGCTACGACGCACGCGTCAAGGGCCAGGCTTCGCACTTCGTCTGGACCAACCGTTCCAAGGAAAGCCTGACGCTGGACCTGAAGCACGCCCGCGCACCCGAGGTGCTCACGCGCCTGCTGGCCGGCGCCGACGTACTGGTGCAGAACCTCGCGCCCGGCGCTGCCGCTCGCATGGGGCTGTCGTACGAAGCGCTAATGGCGCAACACCCCAGGCTGATCGTCTGCGACATCTCAGGCTATGGCGACGACCCGCGCAATCCCGGACCCTATCGCGACAAGAAGGCCTACGACCTGCTGATCCAGAGCGAATCGGGTTTCGTTTCCATCACCGGCAACGCCGACGAACCGGCCAAGGCGGGCTGCTCGATCGCCGACATCGCGGCCGGCATGTACGGCTACAGCAATATCCTCACGGCGCTGATCGAGCGCGGCCGCACCGGCCGCGGCAAGCGCATCGACGTCTCCATGCTGGAGAGCATGGTGGAGTGGATGGGCTACCCGCTTTATTACGCGTTCGATGGCGCGCCGCCGCCGCCGCGCGCCGGCGCTTCGCACGCCACCATCTATCCCTACGGCCCGTTCCCGACTGGCGACGGCAAGGCCGTGATGCTGGGCTTGCAGAACGAGCGTGAATGGCAGGCGTTCTGCGAGCGCGTGCTGCTGCAGCCGGCGCTGGCCGGCGACGAGCGCTTCAACGCCAACGCGAGGCGCAGTGCGGCGCGCGCCGAACTCCGCGCCCTCATCGTCGCGGCGTTTGCCAGCATGACGTCGGCGCAGGTGGTGGAGCGGCTCGAGCAGGCCGGCATCGCGAACGCCCAGGTCAACGACATGGCCCAGGTCTGGGAGCACGCCCAGCTGCGCGCGCGGGAGCGCTGGGTCGACGTGCAGACGCCGGCCGGGCCGGTACCCGCGCTGTTGCCCCCCGGCGCCGACGGCGCCGGCCAGGCGCGCATGGATGCGGTGCCGGCGCTGGGCGAGCACAACGAAAGCATCCTGGCCGGGCTGGGCTATTCCGCCCGGCAGATCGAAGAATTGCGGCGCCAGGGCGCGCTTTGAGGATTCCATGAACGCCATTTCCGACCCCGGCCAGGCACTGGCCCGTTTCGCTGCGACCCTTCGCTTCGAGGACATTCCGGCGCCGGTGCTGCGGCGCGCCGAAGACCTGTTCCTCGACTGGCTGGCCTCGGCGCTGGCGGGCAAGGGCGCGCGGCCGGTCGAGACCATCGCGCGCTTCATGGAGCAGATGGGGCCGGCGGACGGTCCCAGCGAAATCCTGATCCACCGCCGCGGCAGCAGTCCGCTGGTTGCAGCGGCGGTCAACGCCGCGGCCTCCCACTTCGCCGAGCAGGACGACGTGCACAACGGCTCGGTCTTCCACCCGGCGGCGGTGGTGTTTCCGCCGGCATTGGCCGTGGCCCAGGCGCTGGGCGCGAGCGGACGCGAGCTGCTGCTGGCGGCGGTGGTCGGCTACGAGGTGGGCATCCGGGTCGGCGAATTCCTCGGTCGCTCGCATTACCGCGTGTTCCACACCACCGGCACGGCCGGCTCGGTGGCGGCGGCCGCGGCCGTGGGCCGCTTGCTGGGCCTGACGCCCGGGCAGATGCAGCATGCCTTCGGCTCGGCCGGCACCCAGGCCGCGGGGCTGTGGGAATTCCTGCGCGACGCGGCCGATTCCAAGCAGCTGCATTGCGCCCACGCGGCGGCCACCGGACTGACCTCGGCCTACCTGGCGGGGGGCGGCTTCACCGGCGCCCGCCGAATTTTCGACGGCGCGCAAGGCATGGCCGCCGGCATGTCCACCGACGCCGATCCCGCGCGCCTGGCCGATGGCCTTGGCACCCGCTGGACACTGGCCGAGACCTCGTTCAAGTTCCATGCATCCTGCCGCCATACGCACCCCGCGGCCGACGCCCTGCAGCAGCTGATGCGCGACAACCACCTGGCGGCCGACTCGGTCAAGCGTGTCACCGCGCAGGTGCACCAGGGCGCGATCGACGTGCTGGGGCCGGTGACCGATCCGCAGACCGTGCACCAGGCCAAGTTCTCCATGGGCACGGTGCTGGGCCTGATTGCAACGACCGGCCGCGCCGGCCTGGCGGAGTTCGACGCCGGCTATCGGGCGCCGGACGTGGTGGCGTTGCGCGACAAAGTCTCCATGGTGCTGGACGCGGAAGTCGACGGCGCCTACCCGGCACGCTGGATCGGCAAGGTGGAGGTGGAAACGACCGACGGTCGCACGCTGGCGGCGCGCGTCGACGAGCCCAAGGGTGATCCAGGCAACACCCTCAGCCGGGGCGAGCTGGAAGACAAGGCCTTGCGGCTGGCGCAGTACCGCGGCGGTGCCAGCGAGTCGGAGATGCGCGGCGTGATCGAGCGGGTCTGGGGCCTGGCCGACGCGACGTCGCTGCCGCCGTTTCTGGGTTGATGCGGCCGGGCGGTGCTCACTGCCCGCGTCCGAACACCAGCAGCAGGTTGTTGGCCGGCATCGCGTGCCTGGCGTGCAACCGCAGGCCGGCCTGGTTGGCCTGCGCGGCGACGTCGGCCAACCGGCGGATGCCCCACTGAGGACTGCGCTCGCGCAGGCTGGCGTCGAATGTCACGTTGCCGGGCACCGGCGGCACGCCGTCTTCAAAGTACGGGCCGTAGGTGACCAGCACCCCATCGAGCGCCAGGTGCCGCGCCGCGCCCCGCATCAGCGCCGCGCAACTGGCCCACGGCGCGATGTGGAGCAGGTTGGCGCAATAGACAGCGTCGAACGGCTCGTGGAAGGCCGGCCCCGTGGACGGCCACTGTGGCGCGAGCACGTCGAGCAGCACCGGCGCGCGCACGTTGCTGAGGCCGGCCTCCGCGCTCCAGGCCGCGATTGCCGGCAGCGCCTGCGGATCGGCGTCGCTGGGCTGCCAGATCCAGCCGGCCAGGGCGGCACCGAAGCATGCGACGTGCTGGCCGGTGCCCGACGCGATCTCCAGCGCGGTGCCGCGTGCTGCCAGCACCCGTTGCAGCACCTCCAGGATCGGTTGCCTGTTGCGTTCGGCAGCGGGGCTGCTGGCCAGGAGCGGTGTCATCGGGACATTTTCGGGCTTTCACGGGTAGAGTGCGGCGAACCACAAAGAAGGAGACACCCATGCCGACCCCTTCCCTCCTGACCCGGCGCCCGGCCGGCCTCTGGCGCTGCGCGCTGCTCGCCTGCCTGTCGCTGCTGGCGGCGGCGGCCGGCCATGCCGCCGACGACCCGGCGCCGCGCGAGGGCAGCTGGGTGGTGCGCGACTTCCGCTTCCACACCGGCCAGACCCTGCCCGAGCTGCGGCTGAACTATGCGACGGTCGGCGCACCCACCGGCGAGCCGGTGCTGGTCCTGCACGGCACCACCGGCTCTGCCGCCAGCATGTTGACGCCCGCCTTCGCCGGCGAGCTGTTCGGTCCCGGCCAGCCGCTGGACGCCAGCCGCTACTACATCATCCTTCCGGACGCGATCGGCACCGGCAAGTCGAGCAAGCCGTCGGACGGACTGCGCGCGGCCTTCCCACACTACAACTATGACGACATGGTCGACGCCCAGTACCGGCTGGTGACGGAGCACCTGGGCGTGAAGCACCTGCGCGTGATCATCGGCAACTCGATGGGCGGCATGCAATCCTGGATGTGGGGCGTGAAGTACCCCGGCTTCATGGACGCGCTGGTGCCGATGGCGTCGCAGCCGACCGAGATGTCCAGCCGCAACTGGATGCTGCGCCGGCTGATCGTCGATTCGATCCGCAACGATCCCGAGTGGAATAACGGCAACTACATCAGGCAACCGCGCAGCGCGCAGTTCTCGCAGGTGTTCTTCGGCGTCGCCACCAGTGGCGGCAGCCAGGGGTTGTATAAAGCCGCGCCGACCCGCGAGAAGGCCGACGCGATCCTGAACCAGCGGCTGAACGCGACCTACGCCGGCGACGCCAACGACCACCTGTACCAGTGGGAATCGTCCGGCGACTACAACCCGTCCGCGGGGCTGGAGCGGATCCAGGCCGCGGTGCTCGCGGTCAATGCCGCGGACGACGAGCGCAACCCGCCCGAGACCGGAATCATGGAGCGCGAGATGAAGCGGCTGAGGAACGGCCGCTACTACCTGATCCCGGCTAGCGACATGACCTCCGGCCACGGCACCACCGGCCAGGCGAAATGGTGGAAGCAGCAATTGGCCGACCTGCTGCAGGCAGCGCCGCGCCGCAGTCCCTGAAGGGTGCGATACAGTCCGCCGTCACATTGACGGAGACTGTATGGGACTGGATTTCAAGGGCCGGGTGGCGATCGTCACCGGGGCGGGCGGCGGACTGGGGCGCCAGCATGCGCTGGCGCTCGCGGCGCGCGGCGTGAAGGTGCTGGTCAACGACCTGGGCGGGACGGTCAATGGCGAGCTGGCGGCCGGGGGCGCGGTCGGCGCGGCGCAGGCAGTGGCCGCAGAGATCCGCGCCAGCGGCCGCGAGGCGATCGCCAGCACCGCGTCGGTCACCGACTTCGCCGCGGTGCAGGCGATGGTGCAGCAGGCCGTGGACGCCTGGGGCCGCGTCGACATCCTGGTGAACAACGCAGGCATCCTGCGCGACAAGAGCTTCGCCAAGATGGAGCTGGCCGACTTCCGGCTGGTGCTGGACGTGCACCTGATGGGCGCGGTGCATTGCAGCAAGGCCGTCTGGCCGCACATGGTCGAACGCAAACATGGCCGCATCGTGATGACCACGTCGTCCAGCGGCCTGTACGGCAACTACGGCCAGAGCAACTACGGCGCCGCCAAGATGGCGCTGGTCGGCCTGATGCAGACGCTGGCGCTGGAAGGCGAGAAGCACAACATCAAGGTCAACTGCCTGGCGCCGACGGCTGCGACCCGGATGACCGAGGACCTGTTCCCGCCCGACATGGTGGAAGCCTTCGGGCCGGCAGCCGTGGTGCCGGCGATGCTGGTGCTGGCCAGCGACGCGGCGCCCACGCGCACAGTGCTGTGCGCCGGCGCCGGAGGTTTCGAAGCGGCGCACATCACGTTGACCCGCGGCGCCTTCATCGGCACCGGTGCGGATGCCGCGGAGCAGCTGGCGGCGCGGCTGGCGCAGGTGACCGACCGCGGCGGCGAGACGGTGCCTGGCAGCGGGGCGGCGCAGGGCGCCAACGAGATGCTGCTGGCGCGTGGGGCGTAGCGGTCACCCCGGGCTTGGCCCCGGATCCAGACCTGGGCCAGCAGCGGCCTTTCCCAAGTCACTGACAAACTCCTCGAACGCCGCGTCCTGCAGCTGCGTTTCCATGCGGAGCAACGCCGACGGATGCAGCGTCACCAGCACCTGCATGCCGTCTGCGCGCTGCAGCCACCGGCCGCGCTCCTTGGTGACCGCCACCGGCCGCCCCAACAGTGAACGCGCGGCGGTCGCCCCCAGCGCGACCAGCGCGCGCGGCCGCACCAGACCGATCTCCTGCTCCAGCCATTGCGCGCAGGCCATCGCCTCCTGCTGGCCAGGAGTCTTGTGGATGCGGCGGCGGCCACGCAGCTCGAACTTGAAGTGCCGCACCGCATTGCTGACGAATACCGTTTCGCGCGGCAGCTGCAGGCGTGCCAGCGCGCGGTCGAACAGCTGGCCGGCGGGGCCGACGAAGGGTCGCCCCTGCAGGTCTTCCTGATCGCCGGGCTGCTCGCCGACGAACATCAGCGCGGGCGCCAGCGGGCCTTCGCCATTCACCGCCTGGGTGGCGCAGGCGCCGATCGGGCACTGGCGGCAGCGCTGGGTTGCGGCGCGCAGGGCCGGCAGCGAATCGATCGGCGAGCCCGGCAGCTGTGCAACCACCGCTGGCGGTAAGCGGGTGAAACGCCGCGCCGCCGTCGTCGGGGCCTGCTCGATCATCGCGCCGCTGCGCTCCTGCGCCTGCGCCGCCAGCGATGCGATCAGGCTGGCCTCCGGCAGGTTGCGCCAGTACTTGCGGGGCATCTCCTTTTGC
>JACMQP010000120.1 GCA_014376915.1 Ramlibacter sp. | reverse complement strand
CTTCACCCATTGGGTCGACTAGCGCGGCCCTTGCGCGAGTTTGTTCTTCGCATCGGCCACGCAGCCGACCTGCGCTTCACCAGACAGCGCGCCGCAGCGCTCGCGCGCCGCGGCAAATAGCGCTGCGTTCGTGTTTTCCCTAGCTTCCTGGCGTTCGTTGTTGGCCTGGCGCGAGTAGCGGCCTTTGTCCACCGCGGCGCGGCTGACTTTGGCCTCGCTTTGCGCCGCCACTAGCAACGCCTTGGCGTCGAGCTTGCAGACGTCCCTGGCATTGGCACGCAGGTCGTCGCACTTTTCGCTGGCCACCCGGTAGGCCGACTCGGCCCGGGCGCGCTTTACCTTGTCGTCGTTCGCGGGCGAGTGCTTGCGTCTGGCCTCGAGTTCCGCCTTGGCCACCTGGTAGTGCCCCTTCGCCTCCACCTGGCAGATGTCCCTGGCGTTGCCCTCCAGTTTTCGGCAGCTCTCCCACTCCGCCCGGTACGCAGCCTGGCCCCGGTCGCGCTCGGCGCGGTACGAGACGTCCGCCGACGCGGCAGCACCCGCGCTCCCGGCGAAGGCGCATGCGGCCAGCGCCAAGACGGCCTTTAGCCGGTCCCCGCTGGCCATGCGCCGCTGCTTCACTGCGATTTCTCGAACACGAAAGTGGGGTTGTGCTTCTCGAAGTGGCTCACTTGGACTTCGGCTTCGTCCTTGGCGATGCCGTGGCGCTCCTGGATCCGGCCGAGAAGCTGATCGCGCTTGCCGGCGATGACATCAAGGTCGTCGTCGGTCAGCTTGCCCCATTGTTCCTTGATCTTGCCCTTGACCTGTTTCCAGTTGCCCGCGATTTGGTCGTTGTTCATGGTGACTGTGCTCCTAGTGCGCCGGCTGGCCACGGGCGGAATGCCCATAGTGCAACGCAGTCGTACCTTAGAGGCCGGGGCCGCAACCCGGGGTAGGACACGCAGGCCAGTCCCGGTAGGCAGGTGCCTACAGTCGAGCGCAGGGCCAGGCGCGGCGGCTGTATGCTCGCGCAGCACCGGGGTCGCCAGTGGCGCGCCGATGCACAACAACGAGGGACTGCGATGAAGAACCTGTGGCGCACGCTCGCGAGCGCACTCTTCCTGGTCTGGCCGGGCGTGGCCGCGGCGGCGGAATTCGACGGCGGCCGGCTGTCCCCACTCTGGGGTCTGCCCTTCGCCGGCATCCTGCTGTCGATCGCCCTCATGCCATTGCTGGCGCCTGGGTTCTGGCACCATCATTTCGGCAAGGTGGCCGCGGCATGGTCGCTGGCGTTCCTGCTGCCGTTCGCCGCGCTGTACGGCGCCGGCGCCGCGGCGCAGGCTTTCACCCATGCGCTGGTGGCGGAATACATCCCGTTCGTGGTCCTGCTCACGGCACTGTTCGCGATCTCGGGTGGCATCTACATCCGCGGCAACCTGCACGGCAGCCCGGTCACCAACGTCGCAATCCTGGCGATCGGCGCGGTGCTTGCCAGCGTTATGGGAACGACTGGCGCGTCGATGCTGCTGATCCGGCCGCTGATCCGGGCCAACGACAACCGCCGACACAGAACCCATGCGCTGGTGTTCTTCATCTTCATCGTGTCCAACGCCGGCGGGTCGCTGACGCCGCTGGGCGATCCGCCGCTGTTCCTCGGCTTCCTGAAGGGCGTGGATTTCTTCTGGACGGCGCGTCACATCTTTCCGGAGACGCTGTTCCTGGTCAGCGTGCTGCTGGTGCTGTTCTTCGCCCTGGACTCCTGGCTCTACCACCGGCGCGACGAAATCATGCCCATGCCGCTCGACCCAAAGCCCGAGACCCGCGGGATCGGCTTCGATGGCGCCCGCAATTTCTGGCTGATGGCAGCAGTGGCGGCACTGGTTCTGCTCAGCGGGTTATGGAAGTCGCCGGCCGGCTGGGAGATCGCAGGGACCCACGTCGGCTTGCCCGGCCTGGTGCGCGACCTCGGCCTGGTCGCCGTCACCGTGATTTCGCTGAAGATCACACCGGCCCACATCTACGCCGACAACCAGTTCTCATGGGCGCCGATGCTCGAGGTCGCGAAGCTCTTCGCCGGCATCTTCCTGACCATCGTCCCGGTCATCGCCATGCTGCGCGCCGGCACCGGCGGCCCGTTCGGCGCCCTGGTGGCCGCGGTGACGCGGCCGGACGGCTCGCCCGACCCGGCGATGTATTTCTGGGCGACCGGCGTGCTCAGTTCTTTCCTGGACAACGCGCCGACCTACCTGGTGTTCT
>JACMQP010000609.1 GCA_014376915.1 Ramlibacter sp. | reverse complement strand
GTGCGCCGCGTGATCGTCGAATGCCTGGGGCTGATCGGCTACAGCGTGACCGAAGCGGCGGACGGCACGGCCGGCCTGGCCTCGATGGTCCAATCGCGGCCAGACCTGCTGGTGGTCGACTACGCGATGCCCGACATGACCGGCGCCGAGGTGATCTCGCGGGCACGCGAGCTGTGGCCAGACCTGCCGGTGATCCTGGCGACCGGTTACGCCGACATGGCGGCAGTGGAACGGCTGGCGGGCAAGCCCGTCATCTTGCGCAAGCCGTTCGACATCACCACCCTGGGCGATGCGGTGGCCGGCGCATTGCAGGGGCGGGCCGCCCGCCAGCTGGCGGCCAGCGCCTGAACGTCTCTCGCCGGCGGCGACCGCCGGCGGTCGACTACCATCGAAGGGCTTGTTCCCCCGCTGGAGACGCGCCTTGAAGATCACATCGGTCGAGCCTTTCATCCTGCACGTGCCGGTCACCGGTTCACAGATTGCCGACAGCACGCACACCATCACCCACTGGGGCGTCGTCGGAGCGCGCGTCGACACCGAGGATGGCCTGTCGGGCTACGGTTTCACTGGCACCCACGCCTTCCTGCCCGGCGACCAGCTGATCACACGCTGCATCCAGACCTGCCATGCGCCGTTGCTGGTGGGCGAGGACGCCAGTGACGTGCAACGCCTGTGGCTAAAGCTGGCGCGCAATCCGGCACTGCAGTGGATCGGCCGCGCCGGCATCACCACGCTGTCGCACGCGGCCATCGACATCGCGCTGTGGGATCTGAAGGCCAAGGCGGCCGGCGTACCGCTGTGGAAGCTGCTCGGTGGGCAGGTGCGCGACGCCGTCCGCGCCTACAACACCGACATCGGCTGGCTAAGCATCGCCGATGACAAACTGGTCGCCGGCGCGCAGCGCGCGGTGGCCGACGGCTTCACCGGCATCAAGATCAAGGTCGGCTCCAGTGTCGAGCGCGACTTGCGGCGGCTCGCGGCGGTGCGCAGGGCGATCGGCACCGACGTGACGCTGGCCATCGACGGCAACGGCAAATGGGACCTGCCCACCTGCCAGCGCTTTTGCCGCGCCGCCGAGGATTCCGATGTGTTCTGGTTCGAGGAGCCGCTCTGGTACGACGACGTCAAGGGCCATGCCGCGCTGGCGCGCGCCACGTCGATTCCGGTGGCGCTGGGCGAGCAGCTCTACACCCAGGACGCGTTCTCCGAGTTTTTCCACCAGCAGGCGATCCATTGGGTGCAGCCCGACGTGACGCGGATGGCGGGCCTGACCGAGGTGTTGCGCGTCTGCGAGACGGCGCATTCGATGCGGCTGCCGGTCGCACCGCACGCAGGCGACATGAGCCAGGTCCACGTGCACCTGAGCTACGCCCACCCGGCCTGCCAGGTGCTGGAATTCATCCCCTGGATCAAGGACTGCTTCACCGACCCGGCGGAGGTGGTGGACGGCGTTTTCCGGCTGCCGCAACAGCCCGGCGCCGGCACCACGCCGACGACAGACGCCTGGGCCCGGCTGCGGCAGCCGGTGGTCTGAGGCATGAGGCCTCTCTAGGTGCAGCCTTCAGTCCGGCGCGACGCTGGCGCACCGGCAGGTGGGACGGGTCGGGCCGCTTCATCGGCGCCTTGTCCCTGGGGTTGAAGGCGGCCCACTGACTGGCGTCGCCGGTGGCCAGGCCTTCACCCTCGGCCGGCGCGGTTCCCGGTCGGACCAGGCGAATCGCCATCTGCTGATCCTTGTGGCTACCGGGGCGGGCGCGCCTCGATGTCGCTCACCACCCGTGCGTAGCGCTGCTTGCTCCAGTAGGCCGCGGCCCAGTCCATCAGCACCACCAGCCGGTTGCGGAAGCCGATCAGGAAATAGATGTGGGCGAACAGCCAGAACAGCCACGCGAAATAGCCGCTGAACTTGAAGTGGCCAAGCGGCGAAGTGAGGTCCACCACGGCGGCGTTGCGGCCGATGGTCGCCAGGTTGCCGTAGTCGCGGTAACGGAACGGCACCGTCGGCTGCCCGGCCAGCCGGCGCAGGACGTTGGAAGCCGCGGCGCGTCCCATCTGTTTGGCAGCCGGCGAGACGCCGGGCACCGGCCTCGGCGTGTGGCCCTGCAAGTGGGTGGGCGGGGGCGGCAAGGGCCCGGCCCCCCTGACCACGGGCTGGGAAGACCG
>JACMQP010000119.1 GCA_014376915.1 Ramlibacter sp. | reverse complement strand
TGCGGCCAGATGACCACCCCCCGCTCCGTGCTGCTGGCCGAAGAGCCCGGAGAAGCGAGCTTGCCGGCGACTGCAACGCCGGTTCCCCCCGCGCTGCCGTTTCCTGCGCGGGCGCAGCCGCCCGCCCGGGCCGCCGTGGCAGCGGCACCGGAGGCCGCGCAAGCGACGTCCTCGCCCGCCATGCGTGAGCGGCGGCCGGTGCGCCCGCGTGCGGAACGCGAGGCGACACCCGCGCCGCGCAGCGCGCCCGCCGCCAGGGCAGAGACCGCCCTTGCCAGCCGGCCGGCCGGGTCGCAGGAGGCCCGCGCCAGCCGCGGCGGGCGGCCGCGCCTGAGCCTGGACATGCTCGAACTGGCGACCGAACGCGATCCGCAGTTGCGGTCCAGCGCGGGGCTGGGCAGCGCGCCCTCCGGCGACGAGCAGGTGCGGGCCCAGGCGGCGGCGCTGTGGCGCTCGATCAATGCCCAGCCCGAGGACGTGCTGCGCGACCTGCGGCGGGTGCAGGCACTGGAAACCGATGTGGCAGGCCTGCGCGCGATGGCGGCCGGCAATGACCGGACCCTGGCCGAACTGCGCGGCCAGTTGAGCCAGTCGCGGCAAGAGCGCTCCCTGACGCTGGCCGCGATCGCCTTGCTCATGCTGCTGCTGGCAGCGATGGTGGTGACCTGGTGGCTGCGCCGCGGCGAACGCACTGGTGGGCGCGAATGGTGGAGCCGGCGCGGCGCTGCCGCGGATGGAGCATCGGCCACCAGCGAGTTGCCGCACCCCGGCCTGCCCGGTGCGCTTGCTGTGCGCGCTGCGGAGCGTGACCTGCGGGTGGACGAATCGATGTTCGAGAGTCTGAAGAAGGTGCCGCGCATCCCCGTCGTTCCGATCCTGGTTGCGGCGGTCGCGATACCGACCCCAGCGGCCGTGCGCGCCGGCATGCCGGCCGAGGACAGCACATCGGGCACGCTCTCGTCGTTCCACTCCAGCTTCCAGTCCAGCCAGATGTCCAGCATGCGGATGGTGAAGGCCGAAGAGCTGGTGGACATCCAGCAACAGGCCGATTTCTTCATGTCGCTCGGTCAGACCGAGCAGGCCATCGACGTGCTCGAGAGCCACATCCACAACAACACCGAGACCAGCGCGCTGGTCTGGCTCGACCTGCTGGCGATCTATCGCGCGCTCAAGCGCCGCCCCGACTACGAGCTGCTGCGCGCCGATTTCCAGCGCGTCTTCAATGCCGAGGTGCCGACCTACGACAGCACGCCGACCGTGAGCGGCGGCCTGGAGGACTATCCGCGTGCGCTCACCCGGATCGCCGCACTCTGGCCGTCGCCCAAGGTGATGGACGTGATCGAGGAATCGATCTTCCGCAAGCCAGGCATGGCCGGCGCCGAGCCGTTCGACCTGGAGGCCTACCGCGAGCTGGTGATGCTCTACAACCTCGGGCGCGAGGTGGTGCAGCCGGAGGCCGCGCCGGTCGAGGCCTGGTCGGCGTCGCAGCAGGGCAAGCCAGGCTACTTCGAAACCTCGATGCAGCCGCTGTCCGTGGCGCGGGACACCCAACCGCCCGAACCCGACGTCAAGCACCCCGACAGCCGCATCGACAGCGGCCTCGGCAGTGTCCTCGACAGCGGGCCCGGCGAAGCCGGGCTGGGCGGTATGGTGGACCTGGATTCGCTGCTCGATTCCAGGGCAGACCCGCGCGACGAGGCGCGCACCACGGGCAGCGAGTTCCGCGACCCGCAGGTGCCGCGGCCGTCGCCTCGGCTCGGTCTGGACATCGACCTGACGGCGATGCCCGACAGCGATCGCAGGCCGGCCGGTGACAGCAACAGCATCGACTTCGAACTGTCGGAACCTGATGCGGGCGACACCGGCAGCGGCAAGCCGGGTCGTACCGGGTAGCGTGCCCGGCGCGCGGGCGCCGTTCAGGCGCGGTGGCCGAGCCGGTGGCTGGCCGCCCAGGCGCTGGCTGCCATCGCCAGCAGCAGCAAAGCGAAGCCGGCCCAATGCAGCATCCCCATCTGGCCGCGGGCAATTAGCGCGCCACCGCTGACCGCGCCCAAAGCCTGGCCGGCGTACAGGGCCGATGAATTGAGCGCGATGGAGCCGCTGGCGAGCGCCGGCGCGATTGCGACCAGCCGCGCCTGTTGCGCCGAATTGGACGAGAAGCAGCCGAGCGCCCACGGCACCATCATCACGGCCGCCAGCATCAGGGTGGTGCCCAGCGGTCAGACCAGCAGGCTGAGCGCCATGCTGGCGATGGCGATCATCACCCCGCCATGCGGCCCGATGCGCTCGATGTGGCGCGCCATCAGCATGTTGCCGATGAAGCCGAAGGCACCGAACCAGACGAACAGCAGGCTGAGCTGCACCGGCGTGATGGCGAGCGTCTGCCTGTAGTAGGGCGCCAAGTACGAGAACAGCACGAACTGGCCGGCGGAAAACAGCACCGTGACGACGATGCAGAGCATGAGCGCCGGCGACCGCAGCGTCGCACGCCAGTCCGCCAGCGTCAGCGCCGGTGGCTTGATGCCATCGGGCATGCTGCGCCAGACCCAGGCCGCGCTGGCGAGGACGAGCAGGCCGACCACGGCGAAGGCGCTCCGCCAGCCCAGCGTGCCGCCGATGAAGGCGCCCAGCGGCATCCCCAACACTGAAGCCACCGACCAGCCCATAAAGACAAAAGTGATGGCGCGGGCGCGCTGCTGCGGTGGCACCAGCCGGCCGACGCACGCCGCCGCCCGCGGCGTGAAGATGGCGGGGGCGATCACCGCCAGCATCCGCACCGGCAGCAGCGTCGCGAAGTCCGGCATCTGCGTGCACAGCAGATGCAAGGCGCCGAACCAGAGCATCGACAGGGTCAGCAGCCGGCGCCGGTCCCAGCCGGCCACCAGGGCTGCCAGCAGCGGCGCGCCGACGCACATCACGACCGCCGAAGCTGAAATCAGCTGGCCGGCGACGGCGACCGTGACCTGCAGCGAGGAACTCAGCTCGTTGAGCGTGGCCGGCACCACCATGACGCCGCTGCCGATCACGAAATTGCCGAACAACAGCGCCCACAGCACGGGCGGCGTCGGCGGGGCCGGGATGGGTGCGGCCGCGCCGTTGCTGGCGTTCATCGGGGTCGGCCGGGCGCGGGCGAGGCGCCTCAGCGCCGCATCTGCAGCGCGCCGGGATTGACGATGTTGGTCGGGGTGCCGCGGATGAAATTGACCACGTTGTCGAACGCGGCGCCGAAGTACAGCTCGTAGCTGTCCAGCTCCACGTAACCGATGTGCGGCGTGCAGATGCAATTTTCCAGCCGCAGCAGCGCGTGGCCCT
Source organism: Ramlibacter sp. (assembly GCA_014376915.1). The sequence continues at coordinate 15,039 of JACMQP010000119.1, read as the reverse complement.
GCAGGATCGGCTCGCTTTCGAAGACGTCGATGGCCGCCATGCCGGGTCGGCCGCGGTTGAGGGCGGCAATCAGGGCGTCGGGCGCGATCAGTTCGGCGCGCGAGGTGTTGACCAGCAACGACGTCGGCTTCATGCGGCCCAGGTCTTCCAGGGTCACGATGCCGGTGGTTTCCTCGTTCAGGCGAAGATGCAGGCTGAGCACGTCGCTTTGCGCGAACAGCTCCTCGCGGCTTGAGGCCGCCTGGTGGCCGTCGGCGGCGGCCTTTTCGCGCGCCGCCTGCCGGCCCCACACCAGCACCTTCATGCCGAAGGCCTTGCCGTAGCCGGCAACCAGCTGGCCGATCTTGCCGTAACCCCAGATCCCGAGCGTCTTGCCCTTGAGTACCATGCCCAGGCCGAAGTTGACCGGCATCGACGCCGATTTCATGCCCGACTGCTGCCAGCCGCCGTGCTTGAGCGTGGAGATGTACTGAGGCAGGCGCCGCATCGCCGCCATGATCAGCGCCCAGGTCAGTTCGGCCGGGGCTACCGGTGAACCCACACCTTCGGCCACGGCGATGCCGCGCTCGGTGCAGGCCTCGACATCGAGGTGGCTGCCGACCCGGCCGGTTTGCGCAATGAGGCGCAGGCGCGGCAGCTTCTCGACCAGTTGCCGGGTGATGTGGGTCCGCTCGCGGATCAGCACGATGATGTCGGCGTCGCGCAGGCGTACCGATAGCTGGCCGATGCCCTTGACGGTATTGGTGTAGACCTTGGCCGGATAGGCCTCCAGCTTGGACGCGCACTGCAGCTTGCGCACGGCGTCCTGATAGTCGTCGAGAATCACAACGTTCATCTATCGATTGTGCCCTGAGCCAGATGGCGCGACGGGCCGCCCGGGCGGGAAGCCGCTAGCATGGCTGACCTTTGATGCGGTAACCCAGGAGACTCGATGACGATTTCGATGTACACGGCCAGCGTGCCGGTTTTCAAGAACATGCTCGGCAACCTGAGCCACTTGCTGGACAAGGCCCAGGCCCACGCCGAAGCGAAAAAGTTCGACCCGAAAGTGCTGGTCGAGGACCGGCTGGCGCCGGACATGCTGCCGTTCCGCAAGCAGGTGCAGATTGCCTGCGATGCCAGCAAAAACGGGCTGGCTCGGCTCTCCGGCGTGGAAGCGCCGAAGTTCGATGACACGGAGACGACCTTCGCCGAACTGAAGGAGCGCATCCGCAAGACGCTGGACTACCTGAACAGCGTCCCGCGCACCGCCATCGACGGCTGCGAGGACAAGGACATCACCTTCCCGGTTGGCCGCGAAACCACGCGCACGATGAAGGGCGAGGCCTACCTGCTGAACTGGGCGCTGCCCAACCTGTTTTTCCACGTCACCACCGCTTATGCAATCCTGCGGCACAACGGAGTGGAGCTGGGCAAGAGCGACTACCTGATGGGCGCCCGGGCCTGATGCCTGCCGCCGCCGGCCTGGGCTTCCAGGGCGGCCAGCCGCTCGAGTTCCGCGCACACATCCGCCATGCGGCCGGAGATCACCATGCGGCCGGCGCTGGCCGGGGCATGGCAACCATCAACCACCCGCACCACGCGCAACGGCCGGCGCGCGGGCAGCGCGTTGCGCCCGGCCGGCCGCCAGCTCGAGCGGCCAGCACCGACGCCGGCTGGCCCAGCCGGCCGCGCCACGCGCGCCACCGGCCGCAACACGCGCTGCCGCTGCGGCGCCGAGGCCAGCCAGCCGACGAAGTGCTGCAGCGGCGCAAACAGCCCGCTGAATGTCAACAACGTGATTCCCATCTGATGCTCCTGTGAAAATACGAACACAGGCAGGATTGCGTTGCAAGGCCGGCCGCAGGGTGATGGCGCCACGGTTGCGCCATACGCCCGCCACCTGCGGCGGCCTGAAACGGGTGTTACATGAGCATGGTGTTGCGGATCAGACCGACCGCCAGGCCTTCGATCTCGAACGGCTCGCCCGGCTCGACGATGATGGTCTGGTAGTCGGGGTTTTCGGCGTGCAGCTCAATCAGGTGCTTGTTGCGCCGGAAGCGCTTGACGGTGACGTCGTCGCCCAGGCGCGCCACGATGATCTGGCCGTTCTTGGCTTCCTTGGTGGCCTGCACGGCAAGCAGGTCGCCGTCCATGATGCCGGCGTCGCGCATCGACATGCCGCGCACCTTGAGCAGGTAATCGGGCCGGCGCTGGAACAGGGTGTTTTCGACGTAGTAGGTCTGGTCTACGTGCTCCTGCGCCAAAATCGGCGAGCCGGCCGCGACCCGGCCGATCAGCGGCAGCGCCAACTGCGCGAGGCTTTGCAGCGGCAGTGCGAACTGCTTGCTGCGCGACGCGTGGATGGTGCGCAGCGTCTCGCTGTTCAGGCGGATGCCACGGGAGGTGCCGCTGACCAGCTCGATCACGCCTTTGCGCGCCAGCGCTTGCAGGTGCTCTTCTGCGGCGTTGGCCGACTTGAAGCCCAGCTCCGAAGCGATTTCGGCGCGGGTGGGCGGCGCGCCGGTGTTGGCGATGGCGCTCTGGATCAGGTCCAGAATCTGCTGCTGGCGGGCCGTGAGTTTGGGCGTCTCGATCATGGGGCGACTCCTGAGGATGGTCACATACTGGCTTAATACCCAGTAGCTGTAGTTTTAACCAGTTTTAAAAAGTTTGCAAGTGAATCGGGCGAAAATTGTGGTGCTGGGCACCGGCGGCACCCTGGCCGGCACCTCGGCGTCGGCGAGCGACAACGTCGGCTACACCGCAGCGACGGTGGGCATCGAGCAGTTGCTCGGTGCCATCGACGCGCTCCACGCGCTACCGCTGGTGAGCGAGCAGGTGGCGCAGATCGACAGCAAGGACATGGAAAACGCCGTGTGGGTGAGGCTGGCGCAGCGTTGCGCGCACTGGCTGGCGCACGACGACGTGCAGGGCATCGTGATCACCCACGGGACCGACACGCTGGAAGAGACGGCGTTCTTCCTGCACACGGTGCTGGCGCCGGCCAAGCCGGTGGTGCTGACCTGCGCGATGCGCCCGACCACGGCGCTGAGTCCGGACGGGCCGCAGAACATCGTCGATGCCGTCGCGGTCGCCAGCTGGCCGGGCGCGCAGGGCGTGTTGGCCGTTTGCGCCGGCACCATCCACGGCGCGCTGGACGTCCGCAAGAACCACACCTACCGGCTGGACGCCTTCAGCTCGGGCGACGCCGGGCCGATCGGCTATGTGGAGGAAGCCGCGGTGCGGCAGCTGCGCAGCTGGCCGGCTCCGCGCCCATCACTGCATCCGGCGCTGGTCGCGCTGGCCGGCGGGGCGGAATGGCCGCAGGTGGAGATCGTCACCAGCCATGTCGGCGCCAGCGGGTGGATGGTCGAGGCGCTGGTGGCGCGAGGCGTGCGTGGCCTGGTGGTCGCAGGCACCGGCAACGGGACCATCCATCACGCGCTGGAGGCGGCGCTGTGCAGGGCGCAGGAGCAGGGCGTTCGGGTGGTGCGGGCGACGCGCTGTGCGCAAGGCCGCGTGATCGGCCCGGCGCCGGATCGATTCGAGTCCGCCCAGGGCCGGTCGCCGGTCACGGCGCGGATCGCGCTGCAGCTGGAGCTGCTGGTGACGCCGACAGCGCAGCGAACGCGCGCTGCGTGATTTCCTCGACGCTGCCGGTGCCGCTGATGCGGTGGTACTTCGGCGCGTCGATCGGGTCGGTCCTGGCCCAGGCCGAGTAATAGTCGACCAGCGGACGGGTCTGCGCGGCATAGACCTCGAGCCGCTTGTTCACGGTCTCTTCCTTGTCGTCGTCGCGCTGGATCAGGGCTTCGCCGGTGCTGTCGTCCTTGCCCTCGACCTTGGGCGGGTTGAACTTGACGTGGTAAGTGCGGCCGGAAGCGGTGTGCGAGCGACGCCCGCTCATGCGCTCGACGATGGCCTCGAACGGCACGTCGATCTCGAGCACGTGATCGAGCCTGACGCCGGCCGTCTTCATGGCGTCGGCCTGAGGAATGGTGCGCGGAAAACCGTCGAACAGGAAGCCCCTGGCGCAGTCGGGCTGCGCCAGCCGCTCTTTCACCAGCCCGATGATGATGTCGTCGCCCACCAGCGCGCCGGAATCCATGACCTTCTTCGCCGCGATGCCCATCGCCGTCCCGGCCTTCACGGCCGCGCGCAGCATGTCGCCGGTGGAGATTTGCGGGATGCCGTACTTCTGGCAGATGAACGTCGCTTGCGTGCCTTTGCCAGCGCCGGGCGCGCCCAACAAAATCAGTCTCATGGATGTCCTCGGATGGTTTGGATCTGGCAGCTTGATGGAGCGGGGTTGACTGCCCCGCCGCCGCTGCGCTCATTGCCGCAAAGGATAGCACGCAGCCTTGCCCCAACCTGACGCCTGCGCAGTGGCGAAGAGGCGCTAGAAAAGCTTGCGGACGCGCTCCAGATCGGCCGGCGTGTCGACGCCGGGCCCCGGCGCCTGGTTCGTCACGTGGACCGCGATCCGGTGGCCGTGCCAGAGGGCCCGCAACTGCTCCAGCGCTTCGCAGATCTCGATCGGAGCCTGCGGCAGCGAGGGGAACTGCTGCAGGAAATCGACCCGATAGCCGTAGATGCCGATATGCCGCAGCGGCGCCGGCGTCGGCAATTGCGCGGCGCCGGCGGCGGAGCCGTCGCGCCACCACGGAATCGGCGCGCGGCTGAAATACAACGCCATGCCGCTGGCGTCGAGCACGGCCTTCACCACGTTTGGATTGAGGAAGTCGGCGAGGTCGTCGATCGGGTGCGCCGCGGTGCTCATGGCGGCGTCGGCGCGCTGCGCCAGCAGCGCCGCCACGGCGTCGATCAACGCCGGTGCGATCAGCGGCTCGTCGCCCTGCACATTCACCACCACGGCATCGGGCGTCAGCCCGAGCAAGCGGCTGGCTTCGGCGAGACGGTCGCTACCCGAGGGATGGTCGTCGCGCGTCAGGACGACATCGACCCCATGGGCGCGACAGGCATCGACGATGGCGGCACTGTCGGCTGCGACCACCACGCGGGCGGCATGCGACTGGCGGGCCCGCTCGGCGACGCGCACCACCATCGGTTTGCCGGCGATGTCGGCCAGCGGTTTGTCGGGCAGGCGCGAGGAAGCCAGCCGCGCCGGAATCAGGACCGTGTAGCCCATCGCTCGCGCTCAGACCAGCGGCGTGCGCGCGGGCAGTTGCCCGAGCTCCTCGTCGCCCAGGGTGCGGGCCTGATCTTCCAGCAGGATCGGAATGCCGTCGCGGATCGGATAGGCGAGACGGGCACTGCGCGACACCAGTTCCTGCCCCTCCCGGTCGTAATCGAGGTGGCCCTTGGTGACGGGGCAGACCAGCAGCTCAAGCAGTTTCGGATCCATGCGCCGATGATAGCGTCGCATCGAGCTGGCGGTCGAAGGCCGGCCAGAACGCGGCGTCGATCCGCACCACCAGCGGCACGGCCCAGGCATCAGGCCGGGTGCGCCACAGTTTGACTGCGTCCTTCTCGGTGCAGACGACGGTCATCGCCGGGTCCAGCGGGAGCGGGGCGCCGCTGAAATCGTAGTGGTCGGGCAGGGCGAAGGTGCATTCCAGCGCGAGCTGCTGCTCGCGCAGCATGCCGAAGAAGCTGGGCGGGTTGGCGATCCCGGCGACGGCCAGCAGCGGCCGGCCGCGCAGCGTTTCCAGTGGCACGCGCTGGCCGCTGCTGTTGCAGACCAAGGGCGCCAGCTCGCGTTCGACGGTGAAACATTTGGTGCCGGGGACGAAGGCACTGTCCGTCAGCACGAAGTCGACGCTGCGCGGCCAGGGCTCGCGCAGCGGGCCGGCCGGCTGCAGCCAGCCGTTGCCGATGCCGCGGGCGTCGAACACGCACAGCTCGATGTCCCGTTGCAGCGCCAGGTGCTGCAGGCCGTCGTCGCAGACGATCACCTGCACATCGGGATGGGCGGCCAGCAGCGCTCGCCCGGCTTCAATACGGCTCTTCGCCACCACCACCGGGACAGCGGCTGCACGCTGCACCAGCAGCGGCTCATCGCCGACCTGCTCGGGCTGGCTGGCGCCGCTGACTTCCAGGCAGTCGCGCGACGCGCGGCCGTAGCCGCGGGAAATGACGCCGGCGCGCAGGCCGCGCGCGCGCAGGTGTTCCAGCAACGCCAGCAGCACAGGCGTCTTGCCGGCGCCGCCAGCGACGACGTTGCCGACCACCACCACCGGCACTGGCAGGCGATCGCTTTTCAGGCGGCCAGAGCGGTAGAGGCGGCGGCGCAGCGCCACCAGCGCGCGGAAGACGAGGGACAGGGGCCAGAGCAGCCAGGCGAGCGCGCCGCGGCGCAGCCAGGCGCGCTGCAAGCGCTGCCGCATCGTCAGCGGCTGCCGGCCTGTGCCGACGACTGGGTGGCGAAAGTGATCTGGTTCAGACCCGAGCGGCGGGCCGCTTCCATCACGGTGATCACCGACTGGTGGACGGCCGTGGCATCGGCGCTGATGATCACCACGCTGTCCTTGCCGTACTTGGCCGCCTGCGCCAGCGCCAGCGCCACCGCCTCAACGCTGCGGCCTTCGACCGGCACCCGGTTGATCGAGTAGCGGCCGTCGGCGCTGACGGCGACGATCACTTCCTTCGGGTAGTCGCGCTGAGCGTCGGCGTCGGCCACCGGCAGCCGCAGCTGCAGCTCGGTAAACTTGCTGTAGGTGGTGGACAGCATCAGGAAGATCAGGACCACCAGCAGGACGTCGATGAACGGGATCAGGTTGATCTCCGGCTCTTCCCTGGTGCGCGGGCGGAAGTTCATCGCGGGCCGCTTCACTTGCGCAGGTGATTGAGGTGGCGCGCGAACCGCTCGGCCGACAGCTCCAGCGTCAGGAGGTAGTCGTCGACCCGGCCCCTGAAATAGCGCCAGAAGATCAGCGAGGGAATCGCCACGATCAAGCCGAAGGCGGTGTTGTACAGCGCCACCGAAATTCCGTGCGCCAGCTGCGCCGGGTTGGCGCCGGTGGAGGTCCCCGAACCTTGCGAGCCGAAGATTTCGATCATGCCGATCACGGTGCCCAGCAGACCCAGCAAGGGCGCCGCAGAGGCGATGGTGGCGAGTGCGCTCAGGTAGCGTTCGAGCCGGTGCGCCACCGCGCGCCCGGTGCTTTCCATGGTGGCGTGCAGGTCGACCTCGGTGCAGCGGGGATCGGAATTCAGCGCGCGGAAGCCGCTCGCCAGCACTTCGCCCAGCGCCGAGTTCTGTTCCAGCTGCTTCACGACGTCGGGCGCCGGCACCGAGGTGCGGGACACCGCCAGCGCCTCGTCCAGCAGTTTGGGCGGCGCCACCTTGGCGGTCTTGAGGCTGATGAATCGTTCAATGATGAGCGCGAGCGCCATGATGGAGCAGGCAACCAGCGGCCAGATCGGCCAGCCTGCGGCTTGTATGATCGAAAACAATGAAGACTCTCCGCGCGTAATGGCGTTGCAGAACGCCGATTATGGCCCAGCGGCCTGGGGCTTTTTTCGCCGGCCTGGCGATGCGCCATCGGTCCTGTGTTTGCTGGATGCAAACTTCAGTGCCGTAGGACCAGACCCACAGAACTTGTGGATAACTTTGTGCAGAAGTCCCCCCCAACGGCCCGCCAGGCCGCACCAATGCTTCAACGTGACAAATCGATGACAAATTGAGCAGGAAAAAAGCCAATGAAATCAACAGCTTGCTCGACGAGATGGGCGTCCTCCCGGCTAATCAAGCGCAAAGGCGCACGGGCACAGCCTCTGTGGACTAAATTCCCCTTCGGATCGGCCGGGAAACCGCGGTGCCATTGATGGCCAGCACCCCGGTGGCAGCGGCGGGGCCGCGGATCTGGCAAGTCGGCGCGCTGTGCCGCGCCATCGCTGATGCCCTCGATGCGAGGTTCAATCCGGTGGCCGTGCGCGGCGAGGTTTTGGGCTTTTCGCGCGCTGCCAGCGGGCATTGCTACTTCTCGTTGAAGGATGGGGATGGCCAGATCCGCTGCGCCATGTTCAAGCGAGCCGCCGGCCTGCTGGACTTCAGCCCGCGCGATGGCGACAGCGTCGAAGTGCTCGGCCGGCTGGACGTCTACGGCCCGCGTGGCGACCTTCAGCTGATCGTGGAAAGCCTGACCCGCGCCGGGCTGGGAGCCCTGTTCGAACAGTTCCTGCGCCTCAAGGCCAGGCTGCAGGCCGAGGGGCTGTTCGATGGTGCCCGCAAGCGGCTGCTGCCGGCGCTGCCCCGCGGCATCGGGCTGGTCACTTCGCTGGGCGCGGCGGCGCTGCACGATGTGGTGACCTGTCTGACGCGGCGCGTGCCGCACATCCCGGTAGTGCTGGCGCCGGCGGCAGTGCAGGGTAGCCAGGCGCCGGCCGACCTGGTGAAGGCGCTCGAGGGCCTGTACCGGCTGGCGGCGTCGGGAACCATCGACGTGATCCTGCTGGTGCGCGGCGGCGGCTCGATCGAGGACCTCTGGGCCTTCAACGACGAGCATCTGGCCCGCGCCATCGCCCGCAGCCCGGTGCCGCTGGTGAGCGGCATCGGCCACGAAACCGACTTCACCATCGCCGATTTCGTCGCCGACCTGCGTGCCCCGACGCCAACGGCCGCCGCCGAACTGGCTGCCACGGCGCGCTCCGAATGGCTGGCAGAACTCGACCAGGCGCAGCAGCAGCTGCGCTCGGTGGCCGGGCGCCGGCTCGACCTGGAGGGCCAGCGCATCGACGTCGCTGCGACGCGGCTGGGCCGGCCGTCGGCGCGGCTGAGCGCCCAGCAGCTGCGCATCGCCGGTGCCGCGCACCGGTTGCGCTACGCGGTGGCGATGCGGCTGCAGGCCGCGCAGGCCTCGGTGCCGGCGGCCCAGGCCGCACTGTCGGCTGCCTTCGCCAACCGGCTGCGCCGCACCTCCGACAGCCTGGAGCGGCAGGGCATGCGGCTGGAGTTGCTGGATCCCAGACTGGTGCTGCAGCGCGGCTATGCGCTGCTCACCGACCTCGATGGCTCTGCCATTTCAAGCGCCTCCCAGACCCGCACGGGCCAGGCGGTGCGCGCGACCCTTGCCGATGGCGAGATTGATCTCACTGTCGCGCCTCGCCGCCTGATTTAGTCCCTAGAATCAATCCCCTGCAAAGCCACAACCGAGGAACAAGACCATGGAACACATCCTGCCCCCGCTGTCGTACCCGTACGATTCGCTGGCTCCGCACTACTCGAAGGAAACCCTCGAGTACCACCACGACAAGCACCACAACGCCTATGTCGTGAACCTCAACACCCTGCAGAAGGGCACGGAGTTCGAGAACATGACCCTGGAGGAGATCATCAAGAAATCCTCCGGCGGCATCTACAACAACTCGGCCCAGGTCTGGAACCACACCTTCTTCTGGAACTGCATGAAGCCGGCCGGCGGCGGCGAACCCAAAGGCGCGCTCGCCGATGCGGTCAGCAAAAAGTGGGGGAGCTACGCCGCATTTAAAGAAGCCTTCGTCAAGTCCGCGGTCGGCAACTTCGGCTCCGGCTGGACCTGGCTGGTGAAGAAGCCGGACGGCAGCGTGGATATCGTCAACACCGGCGCCGCCGGCACGCCGCTGACCACCGCCGACAAGGCTCTGATGACCGTCGACGTCTGGGAGCATGCCTACTACATCGACTACCGCAACCTGCGTCCGAAGTTCGTCGAGACCTATCTCGACAAGCTGGTGAACTGGGACTTCGCGCAGAAGAATTTCGGCTGATCCGCGACGCGGAGCCGAAAAAGCCGGCCCTCGGGCCGGCTTTTTTCATGCAGAACGGTGGCCGGTCAGCGGGCCGGCTCGAACGGCTGGCCGGCCAGCTTCATACCCGCCTTGATGCCCTTTTTCGCGAACCAGCCCAGGTTCATCTCCAGCACGTAGCGCACCGGCTTCAGCGAGCAGTGCGAGTCAAGGGTCTGAGGCTTCATGTCCACCAGATTGACGATGGTGCCATCGTCGGCCACAAAGGCCGCTGTCAGCGGCAGCAGCGTGTTCTTCATCCAGAAGCACTGGACCGTGGGCTGGTCGAAGGCGAACAGCATGCCCTCGTGCTGGGGCATCTCCTTGCGGTGCATCAGCCCGGTCATGCGCTGCTCGCTGGTCTGGGCGACCTGGGCGTCGATCTGGTGCATGCCGGCGGACATCTTCACCCGCGGCAGATTCAGCTGCGGTTCGTCGGCGTGGGCGGTGTTCAGGACTGCCGCGGTGGCCACGGCGAGCAGGAGGCGCAGGGTGCTTTTCATCGCTGACATTGTGACTGCTCCAAAAAAATGCCGGCGGGCAGCGGACATTGCAAGGCACGGTCTTCCTTTCGGCCTTTGCTTGCGCTCGGGCGGCGGATGCGTCAGCCGCCGTTGACGGGGGCGGCTCCGTTTGCCCAGGTGCTGGTCCAGCCGCGCGGAGAGCCAATCTGAATCGCCGTAGAATCGATCGGCTTGGCTGCGCGAGCGCGCTGCCTGGCGCCAAATCCTTTCATCCCGGAGAAGATTCCCCCATGTACCAGCACATCAAGGTGCCCGCCCAAGGCCAGAAGATCACCGTCAACGCCGACATGTCCCTGAACGTGCCGGACCAGCCGATCATCCCGTTCATCGAAGGCGACGGCACCGGGCTGGACATCACGCCCGTGATGATCAAGGTGGTGGACGCGGCCGTGGCCAAGGCGTACGGCGGCAAGAAGAAGATTCAGTGGATGGAGGTCTATGCCGGCGAGAAGTCGACCAAGATCTACGGTCCCGACGTCTGGATGCCGGAAGAAACCCTGAGCGCCGTGCGCGACTACGTGGTCTCGATCAAGGGTCCGCTCACGACCCCGGTCGGCGGCGGCATCCGCTCGCTGAACGTGGCTTTGCGCCAGGAGCTGGACCTGTACGTCTGCCTGCGCCCGATCCAGTACTTCGAAGGCGTGCCCAGCCCGGTCAAGGAGCCCCACAAGACCAACATGGTGATCTTCCGCGAGAACTCCGAAGACATCTACGCCGGCATCGAGTTCGAGGCCGAGTCGGACAAGGCGAAGAAGCTGATCAAGTTCCTGCAGGACGAGATGGGCGTCACGAAGATCCGCTTTCCCGACACCTCGGGCATCGGCATCAAGCCAGTTTCGCGTGAAGGTACCGAGCGGCTGGTGCGCAAGGCGATCCAGTACGCGATCATCAACGACAAGCCCAGCGTGACCATCGTGCACAAGGGCAACATCATGAAGTTCACCGAAGGCGGCTTCCGTGACTGGTCCTACGGCCTGGCGAAGAAGGAATTCGGCGCGGTGGAGATCGACGGCGGCCCGTGGATGAAGTTCAAGAATCCCAAGACCGGCAAGGACATCGTGGTCAAGGACGTGATCGCCGACGCCTTCCTCCAGCAGATCCTGCTGCGCCCGGCCGAATACAGCGTGGTCGCCACGCTTAACCTGAACGGCGACTACATCTCCGACGCGCTGGCGGCCCAGGTCGGCGGCATCGGGATCGCTCCCGGCGCCAACCTGAGCGACACCATCGCCATGTTCGAAGCCACGCACGGCACGGCGCCCAAGTACGCCGGCAAGGACTACGTCAACCCGGGGTCCGAGATCCTTTCGGCCGAGATGATGCTGCGCCACATGGGCTGGACCGAAGCGGCCGACCTGATCATCAGTTCGCTTGAAAAATCCATCCTGAGCAAGAAGGTCACCTATGACTTCGCCCGCCTGATGGACGGCGCCACCCAGGTCAGCTGCTCCGGTTTCGGCCAGGTGATGATCGACCATATGTGACACGGTTCCGGGACGCCCCGCGGCGTCCCGTGCGGTTTCAACAAAACCCCCCGACCTGCGCATCGATCACGCCAGCGCGCGCTGTGCCGTGATGACCTACCGCAGCGTTCTTTCCATCAAAGGTGACGCTGGCGTGCGCCACTTTGCCCATGAGCATCTCGCCACCGAGGCAGGTCGCTTGGCCCAGATCGAGCCCCTGCTGGCTGGCCGGCGCGCGGCGCGCATTGGTCGGGCCGCGGGCGGTGTACGCGACCATCAACGCCGTCGAGGCCTTCGTCAACCAACAGGAGGCCAAGTCGATCGAGTCGATCGACCGGGGACGACTCGGGCCGCAATCACCCGCGATTGCAGGCGCTGCGAGCGCTGTTGCAAGCCTGTCGCGGTGACGAAATCGCGCATCGCGATGACACCGCCAGGCTCTTTGCGCCGGGTGGGAAGCCGCCTTCGGTGGCGTTGCGCGTATGGGTCTGACCAGTCGCGGGGGTTCTCGCGCGGCCGTGAAGACCTGGCGCCGCGTTTAAAGCATAGCCACCGACAGGAACTCGACGGTCCTGCCCAGCACCATCCGCAGTGACGCAGTCGAAAGCTTCAACCGGCTGGCCGCGATTTGGTGGAACAGCGCGGGCTGCTGCGCCCTCTTCATATCCTCAACAAGTTGCGGCTGGGACGGGCCTGCAAGCGGCCGACACCGGTTGCGGCGCCGGTCTGCTGTGCGAGCCCCTGGCCGCCCGCGGGACGCGGGTGGTGGGTGTGTGCCGCCACGACGACGTGCTTCCGCTGCTCGCAGTGGTGGCACCTGTCGACAAACGCAAAGCCTTCTTGCGCGAGACAGCCGATCACCTCAAGTCAGACCAATCTCACGAGGACGAAGCCCGCTGCAGCAATATGGGCCAGGGTGATCATCACCGAAAGACCGTGCAGCCATTTGAAGTGTCTTCGCTGCCCACTGTCGGTTGCACGATTGATGGCGGGCATCAGCGTCTGCCTGGCCGGCACCGTGGTGATCGCCACGATAGCCATGAGCACACTCGCCAACCGGTCGTGCGGCCAAAGAAATGCTGACGCCACAGCCGCCGTGACGATCACGAACACATAGAAAGGCGGGAACGCCCGGCGCAATGCCAAGCCCGCTGTCTCGGCCGGCAGCACCTTGAACAAAAACGCTGCAAAGGCAAATGAGTAAAGCGTCATGCCGCCAAAGAGCAGCGCCGTGATCAAGACTGCAACAGACAGGGCCATGAAAACCTCACGTTTGTGACTGCGCATTATTCAATTGCTGCCACTCCCGCTGCTCCGACAACGACGAAGAAGCCAACGGACGCATCGGCCCTGTTGGCAAAGTGGGATTGTAGAGCCTTTACTTATACAAAACATATTCAAGATCTATCCTTCAACTCCCTCCACTTGAACTCTGCCGCCATGGACTCGATCACCCTCGGGCAATTCAGCCTTGTCTACAACGCGTTCTCCTTCACGATTGCCGTGATGGGTGCGGCCTCCGTCTTCTTTTTCTTGTCGCGTTCCCAGGTGGCGCCGCCCTATCGAACGGCGCTCACCATCACCGGTCTCGTGACGCTGATCGCCTTCTACCACTACCTTCGAATTTTCAATAGCTGGGAAGGGGCCTACGCCCTGGTCGACGGCGTGATGAAGCCCACCGCCAGCGCGTTCAACGACGCGTATCGTTACGTCGACTGGCTTTTGACGGTGCCGTTGTTGCTGGTGGAGCTGATTCTCGTGATGCGTCTTTCAGGCGCTGAAACGCGCGCCAAAGCAACGAAGCTCGGCCTGCTCGCGGCCCTGATGGTGGTGCTTGGCTACCCCGGCGAGATTTCGTCTGATCTCGGCACGCGCTGGCTGTGGTGGGCTCTCGCGATGATCCCGTTCGTTATCATCCTCTACGACCTTTTCATTGGTTTGAAGATTTCGATCGCTTCGCAGCCCGAAGGTGCGCGGGGGCTGATCAGCGCGGCTCGCTGGCTGACTGTGGTGTCCTGGATGTTCTACCCGCTGGTGTTCGTGTTCCCGATGATCGGGTTCACAGGTAGTGCAGCGACCATCGCGGTGCAGGTCGGCTACACGATTGCAGACGTTGTTGCGAAGGCCGTGTTTGGTGTCCTGATCTTCATGATCGCTGCGCGCAAGTCCGAGGTCGAAACAGCCGCAAGGTGAGCGTTTTGGCGACGGCCCCGCGTGCCTCGCCGACCGTGACTGGAATGTGTCTTTCATTGGAAAGTCAGCATGAGTGCCGAATACGCACGCGCCCGCATCCGGGGCCCTGAGTCGCGCGCCCGCCACCCAGCATCAACAACCCGCTTGGTGGCGGCTGCGCCCCATGCAGTCGTTGTCGGCGCTGGTTTCGGCGGTGTGGCGGCGGCGTTGCGCTTGCGGGCCAAGGGCTACCGGGTCACCCTGATCGATCGTTGCCACCAGCTCGGCGGCCGCGCACAAGTGTTCGAACGCGACGGTTTTCGTCATGATGCGGGACCAACCGTGATCACGGCGCCGTTTCTTTTTGACGAACTTTTCGCACTGTTTGGCGAACGCTTTTCCGACCATGTCGAGCTGGTGCCTCTTAAGCCCTGGTACCGTTTTCGTTTTGCTGACGGCGACCACTTCGACTACGGCGGCACGCTGGATGAAACACTTGCCGAAATAGAGCGCATCTCGCCCGAAGACCGAGACGGCTATTTGCGGCTGCTGGAGCACTCCAGGCGCATTTTCGAGATCGGCTTCACGCGGCTGTCGGACAAGCCGTTTGACCGCCTGCGCACCATGTTGCGGGTGATTCCCAGCCTGGTTCGCCTGCGTTGCGATCGCACCGTATGGGGCCTGGTGAAAACCTTTTTGAAGAACGACAAGCTGCGTCAGGCCTTCTCGATCCAGCCTTTGTTGGTGGGAGGCAATCCCTTCGACACGACCAGCATCTACGGATTGATCCACTATCTCGAGCGGGCTCACGGCGTTTTCTTCGCCATGGGCGGAACAGGAGCGATCACGCGCGCACTCGGCGCTTTGATGGAGCGCCGCGGTGTGGCCGTGCAGCTCGGCCGCACCGTGGAGCGCATCCGCATCGAGCGCGGGGTCGCCACTGGGGTCGAGCTGACTGATGGTCGTGTGTTGGCGGCCGACCTGGTGGTCTCGAATGCCGATGCCACGCACCTGTACACATCAATGATCCCGAAAGCCAAACAAGCCTGGTCGTCGCGGCTCAAGCTTGCCGCGGCGAGTTACTCGATGGGCTTGTTCGTCCTGTACTTCGGTACGCGCAAGACCTATCCGGACGTGGCCCACCACACCATCTGGCTCGGCGAGCGCTACCG
>JACMQP010000608.1 GCA_014376915.1 Ramlibacter sp. | reverse complement strand
GTCATCGTCGAGACCGACGGCTGCGACGCGGTGCTGCTGGTGGACGAACTGGTCGGCCAGCAGCAGGTTGTCGTAAAAAGCCTGGAAACGAATTTCCGCAGGGTGCCGGGCCTGTCCGGCGCGACCGTGATGGGCGATGGCTCGGTGGCGCTGATTCTGGATGTGGGGCACCTGGTGCGCATGGCCGGGCGCGAGGGCGCCATGCGGCTCTGAGGGCCTCTGAAGGCCGCGCGCCGTCTCAGGAAAGCTGCGGCGTCAGCGGTGCGGGCGCCGTCATGTCGCCCATGGCCGCACCGCCGGAGGCGAGCACGCTGGGGCGCAATGGCGCTGCCGGCGCGCGCTGGCGATGACCGTCGGCATTGCTGTTGTTCGTGGCCGCAGACTGCTGCGCCAGCCGCAGCGCCTGCTTGCGGTCGTGCGTCACTGCGCCCACGATCCGGAGGCCGGCCAGGTCGCGCGCCACCACTGCTTCCGGCAGGCCGGTGCGCTGGTGCAGTTCGGAAAAGGAGAGCGGCGCCTGGGCCAGTTCGCGCACGATCATCAGGTGGGAATCGCCGAACAGACGCTGCGGCAGCTGCGGCGCCCGGCACCAGTAAATCGGACCCGAGCGGAAGTATCCCGGCAGCAGACTGCGTGTGGTGCGCATGGCGTACTGCCACAGCACCTGGCTCAGACCCGCCTGCACGAAGTGGCTTGGAATCTCGTCGGCTGGCCCAGGCCGCCTGGCCCATAGCGCGTTCTCGAGATGGAACGGATCGACGATCGGCAGCACACCGACGCCCGTTCGGCGGCTGACGACGGCCACGAGCCGGCCGTCGACGGTGACGTGGTACACGCAGGAGGCGACGTCGAGCTTGGTCTGGACGATCCGCGACGCCAGGCAGAACTGCACGGTCAGCGGCCGCAGCCAGCCTTCGAACTTCTCCAGCATCGCGCGAGTGCTGGGCGGGGACGCGATGTCGAAGCTGCTGGCAGCGAGGATGCCGGCCGCGAGCGGCAGGGAGAAAGCCATCGGCCGGTCCGAATCGGCGGGATCGATGCGCAGCGGCGCCATGCCCGGCGTCGGGTCGGCGATCTCCAGGCAGCCGTCGGGCAGGGTGGTCGCCCGGGAACCGTTGACGCAGACCGCATCGGCCTGGTCCAGGCTGACCACCCGCCAGCGCAACCGGGTGCGCAGCACTACCAGCGCCGTCTCGAACAGCGCCTGTTGCGCCGCATTGAAGCCCAGCAGACCCAGCCGCAGGACGGGAAATTCGGGCGTGAGTTTGTCGATCAACACGTTTGTAACATTCACAAAAAGTTACCTTAAGATACACTGATTTTCCGTGAAAGCGATGATCGGCCGCACGGGCAAAGTTGCGCCGGAATTTTTCATGTCCGTTCTGAGAACAAATTCACGGAACCCTCCCCGCCATTGGAAGACGGTGCATCGACCGGTGTCCCGGACGGACAGGTCCGGCCCCAGTCCCAAAACCATTAGGCGTGACCAATTACCAACATCTGTGCGCCAATTTAGTTGTAACAAAGATTAACTATTGCAACAAATCAGCTGGCGTGTCATTCTTCTTCCAGATGTTGGTACGGGCCCCTGGCCTTCACGGAGTAACAGAATGCAGCAGGAAGATATCGCAACGCCCACCCGCTCCCGATTCCGCAAGACAGCGGAAGTCGAGGCCAGCGAGTTCCTGACCTTCCGGCTGGGCACGGAAGGCTACGGCATCGAGATTCTGAAGGTCCAGGAAATCCGCGGCTATGAAACTCCCACGGCGATCGCCAATGCGCCCGACTTCATCAAGGGCGTGATCAACCTGCGCGGAGTGATCGTCCCCATCCTGGACCTGCGCATCAAGTTCCAGCTGGCCCACGCCAACTACGACGAATTCACCGTCGTGATCATCCTGAATGTCGCCGGCCGCGTCGTCGGCGTGGTGGTGGATTCCGTATCCGACGTGCTGACGCTGGCCACCGAATCGATCCGCGCCACTCCTGAATTCGCCTCGGCCACCTTCGACACCAAATACATCACCGGCCTGGCCACCGTCGACGAGCGGATGCTGATCCTGCTGGATATCGAAAAGCTCATGACTGGGGCTGACATGGCCCTGGTCGACAGCGCCGCGCATTGAACCCCATCGTCAACCCAACGAAACGAGCATGAAAAATCTTCGCATCGTCACGCAGCTTGCGCTGGGCTTCGGCTTGATGGTCCTGCTGGTCTTGATCAGCGGCGTGATGACCTGGTTTGAGACTTCGCAGTCGGAGGCCCGGGCCCATGAGGCGCGGTACAACACGGTCGGCGCGGTGGCGTTGGCCGATGCCCAAAGCGCGCTCTGGCAGTTGCGCTACGGCTTTCCCCAGTTCATGGTGAGCGAAGAGGCCGGCCGCAAGAAGATTTCGGAGGAGGAACCCAAGCTCAAGGCCCTCGTGGACAAGGCGCTGGACGCCTATGCAGCCTCCAATCCGTCCGCGAACGAGAAGAAATCGCTTCAATCCCTAAAGGAAATTTATACCAAATACACCGCCGCGCGGCCCAAGTGGTTCGAACTCTATGGTGCAGGCAAGCTCGAAGAGGCAGCCCAATGGCGCGCCGCGAACACGACGCCGTATGGCGCGGCGACAGTCAAGGCGTTCAGCGATCTGATCGAGCTGCAACAGAGGGCCAGTCTGGTGAACTATGAGGGCGGTATGCAGGAGGCGCAGGCTGCCCGGCGGATGATGCTTGGACGGTCGCTGATTGCAATCGTGATTGGCCTGGTGCTTGCGGTCACGATCATTCGCGGCCTAAGCACGCAGCTCGGTGGCGAACCCACCTACGCGAAAGGGGTCGCCATACGGATCGCGGAGGGGGACCTGGCTTCCGAAGTCCAGGTGAAAGACGGGGACACCACGAGTTTGCTGTGGGCCATGAATAAAATGCGCGACAACCTGCGCATGCTGGTCGGGGAAGTCGTGGGCGGCGCCCACACCGTGTCCGACACCAGCGCACAAATCGCACAGGGCAACCTGGACCTGTCGCAACGCACCGAGGAGCAGGCCAGCACGCTGGAAGAGACGGCGAGTTCGATGGAAGAGCTGACCTCCACCGTGACGCAGAACGCGCAGAACGCTCGCCAGGCCAGCCAGCTCGCCCTGGGCGCGAGCGAAGTGGCCCGCAAGGGCGGCAGCGTGGTTGGGCAGGTGGTCTTCACCATGACTGGCATCGCCGAATCGTCGCGGAAGATCGCCGACATCATCGGCGTGATCGACGGCATCGCCTTCCAGACCAACATCCTGGCGCTGAACGCTGCGGTGGAAGCGGCACGGGCCGGCGAGCAGGGCCGCGGCTTCGCGGTGGTTGCCGCCGAAGTGCGCAGCCTGGCCCAGCGCAGCGCCGCGGCGGCCAAGGAAATCAAGGGCCTGATCGGCGACTCGGTCAGCAAGGTCGACGCCGGCACCAAGCTGGTGGATGCGGCCGGCAGGACGATGGAAGAAATCGTGGCCTCGGTGAAGCAGGTCAGCGACCTGATCGCCGAAATCGCCGCCGCCAGCCAGGAGCAGAGTTCGGGCATCGAGCAGGTCAGTACCGCGGTGACGCAGATGGACCAGGTGGTGCAGCAGAACGCGTCGCTGGTGGAGGAGGCCACGGCCGCCACCGAGTCGATGAGGGAACAGGCAACGTCGCTGCTGCAGATGGTGTCACGGTTCGACCTCGGCGCCGAGGCGAAGGTGTCCTCGCGGCCGCACGAAGCGACTGCCGTCGCGCAGCGCGCTTTCGTCCCGAAGCAGATTCGGGTCCGGCCGGCGGTCCAGGTCGCACTTTCCCAGAAGATGGCAGCTCTCGGCGCCGCTTCCCGGGGAAGTGCCGATAGCAATGGCAACGGCGAATGGAAAGAGTTTTAGGCCCGGCGGAGCACACGCCGGAATGGGTTTTGATTCACAACTGAATGGAGGAAAAGCAAAATGAAATCGAAATTTGCACTGGCCTTGGCTTTGGCGCTCGGCGCCGCGTCCATCGGCGCGGCCGAGCCGGCACGCGTCACGGTGAAGGAAGCCGAGGCGATGGTCAGGAAGGGCGTCGTCTACATCAAGGCCAACCCGCGTGACAAGGCCATGGCCGACATCACCGACAAGAAGGGCGCCTTCGTCGACCGCGAGCTGTACCTGACCGTCTACAAGCTTGACGGAACCGCGCTCGCGCACGGCGCCAACGAGAAATTCGTCGGCAAGAACATGATCGACCTGCGCGACGCCGACGGCAAGGAGCACATCCGCGAGCGCATGGAGCTGGCCAAGACCAAGGCCGTTTTCTGGCACGACTTCAAGTTCGTCAACCCGGTCACCAAGAAGATGGAACCGAAATCGATGTACTGCGAGCGCGCCGACGATCTAGTCGTGTGCGGCGGAATCTACAAGGCTGTGTGAATCGAGGTGGCGGGGAAGCCACCGCGTCCTTCCATGTAATAGAGTTGGGAGAAAGAATGAAAGTCTGGCACAAGGTCTTGGTCGCACCGGCGGTGGCGATCGTTTTCCTGCTCCTGCTCGGCGCGCTGACTTACGGCGTGCAGATGCAGCAAAACGCGGCCCTCGAAAGCCTCGCCAAGAACCGCTTCGCCGGCTACCAGCTTGCGGCTGATTCGGCGCAGGACATCAGCGAGGTGCACTCAAACGTGTACCGGCTGTTCACCTGGATCGGCAACCTGAACGAAGACAAGATCAAGAAGATCACGAACGACGAGAAGGCCAAGATCGACGAGGTGGTCAAGGGCGTCAACCGGTTCGGCCAGATCGCCGGTCTCACCGCAGAAGAGCGAAAGTTGGTGGAAAGCCTGCTGCCCAAGCTCGCCAAGTACCGCAAGGCCGTCGACACCGCTATCGACCTGAGCACCGTCGACGTCGGCACCGGCATGATGTCCATGCAGACTGCGGATGCGCAGTTCCAGGCGATGCTGAAGGATTTTACCGAGCTGGTCCAGCTTGAGAAGAAGCTGTCCCAGGAAGCCTACGAAGG
The DNA here is from genome assembly GCA_014376915.1 of Ramlibacter sp. Next base: position 533 of record JACMQP010000608.1, on the reverse strand, counting down.
CGCGGCGACAGCTTCGAAGCAGGCGGGCGCGCTGCTGCTGGCGCTGCTGATCGTCGCCGTCGTGCTGTCGATCGGCGCTTCGCTTTACATGAGCGGTGTCATCGTGCGTCCGCTCAAGCGCGCCATCGCGGCGGCCAATCAGATCGCCAGCGGCGATCTCAGCACCGACATCAGGACCAGCGCGACCGACGAGACCGGGCAGTTGCTCAACGCGCTGTCGCAGATGACGCTGAACCTGCGCGCGCTGGTCGGCGAGGTGTCCAGCGGCGCCCACACCGTGTCCGACACCAGCGCCCAGATCGCCCAGGGCAACCTGGACCTGTCGCAGCGCACCGAGGAACAGGCCAGCACGCTGGAGGAAACCGCCAGTTCGATGGAAGAACTGACCTCCACCGTCACCCAGAACGCGCACAGCGCCAGACAGGCCAGCCAGTTGGCGATGGGCGCCTCGGAGGTCGCGCGCAAGGGCGGCCAGGTGGTCGGCCAGGTGGTGAGCACCATGACCGGGATCTCGGAGTCGTCCCGGAAGATCT
>JACMQP010000607.1 GCA_014376915.1 Ramlibacter sp. | reverse complement strand
GGGCCGGCCACGCAACGGCAGCAGGCGCCGCTCCACCCATTCGGCCAGTCCCACGTCGGAGGCTTGCGCACCCGGCGGCAGGACATGGGCGATGGTTTCCGCCAGGTCGCCCACGGCCTGATAGCACTCGTCGAACAACCATGCCTCGATGCCGGCGACTTCGCGGGCGAGCACGGCCAGCCTGGCCATGGAGACCACCTGCCGCGGCTTGCCGCCGGACAGGAAGTACACCGCCCAGGCGGCATCGGCTGGCGGCGCGACCGCGAAGTAACGCTGCAACGCCTCCACCTTGGCGTTGATGGAAGTGGTCGCATCGAGCTCGGCGAACAGGCGCGAGAACCGCTTCATGCCACCGGCCCCGGCTCCGCGTCGGCCTCGACCGCGTCGCCACCGTATTCGGTCTCGAACGATTCCGCCTGCAGGCCCTGCTCCGCCAGGTAGCGCACCATCACCGGAATGCTGCCGTGGGTGACGATGACCCGCTGGGCGCCCGTGGCGCCGATCGCGCGCATCAGGCCGGGCCAGTCCGCATGGTCGGACAGCACGAAGCCGCGGTCGTAGCCGCCGCGCCGGCGCGCGCCGCGCAACTGCATCCAGCCGCTCGCAAAGGCCGTGCTGGCTTCGCCGAAGCGCCGGACCCACGGGCTGGCCACAGCGCTGGGCGGACAGATCACCAGCGCCTTTCGCAGGTCGGCCTTGTCCGTCACCTCGGTGACGAGCCGCGTCGGCGGCAGTTGCACGCCGGCGGCGCGGTAGGCGCGATTGAGTGGCTCCACCGCGCCGTGCACGATGATGGAACCGATCGCCGGATCGACTCCGCTAAGGATCCGCTGCGCTTTGCCGAAGCTGTAGCAAGCGAGGACGCTGGCAACGCCGGCGTCGGCGTTGCGCTGCCACCAGCCATTGACGCCGGCGAACAGCTCTTCGTCCGGGCACCAACGGTAGATCGGCAGGCCGAAGGTCGACTCGGTGATGAACACGTCGCAGGCCACCGGCTCGAACGGATCGCAGGTCGGATCCGGCGCCACCTTGTAGTCGCCGCTGGCGACCCAGACCTGGCCGCCATGCTCCAGCCGCACCTGCGCCGAGCCCAGCACATGCCCGGCCGGATGCAGCGACACCTTGACGCCGTGGTGCGAGATCGCCTCGCCGTAAGGCAGCGTCTGCAGGTTGACGTCGCCCAGCCGCACCCGCAGCACGCCTTCGGCCGGCGCCGCCGCCAGGTAGTGGCCATGGCCGATGCGTGCGTGGTCCGAGTGGGCATGGGTGATCACCGCCCGCGGCACCGGCCGCCAGGGATCGATGTAGAAATCGCCCACAGGGCAGTAGAGGCCCTCGGGTTTCTGAACAACCAGGTCCTGCGCCATCGCCCGCCTAAAGGTATTTCTTGCCTTGCAGCGCCAGCGCCACGCGCATCAGCCCGAATGCCGCCCATTCGCCGAGGCGCTGGCGCAGCGGCCGGCGGGCGTAGGCCTGAGGGTCCATGCGCTTGCCGGCGTGCGCCATCGCCAGCATCAGCCGGCCGCGCAGGTCCTGCGAGAACGCGCGGTCCTGCACCAGCACGTTCGCCTCCCGGGCCAGCAGCAGGCTGAGCGGGTCCAGGTTGGACGAGCCGACAGTGGACCAGACGCCGTCGATCACGGCCACCTTGGAGTGCAGGAAACTAGGCGCGTACTCGTAGATCTCGACCCCGGCGGCCAGCAGCGTTCCGTAGATCGGCCGGGCCGCATAGTACTGCATGAAATATTCGTAGCGCCCCTGCAGCAACAGCTGCACCCGCACGCCGCGGCGCGCCGCCAGCACCAGTGCGCGCCGCATCTTGCGTCCAGGCACGAAGTAGGCGTTGGCGATGATGATCTCCGAGCGCGCCCGGCCGATGGCCCGCCGGTAGGCGCGTTCGATGCCGCGGCGGTTGCGCAAGTTGTCGCGCAGCACCAGCGCCGCGCGCGCGCGCGGGCGGGCGTCGTGGTCGATCCACGGCGATGCGGTGTGGGAGGCCGGGGCCGCCTCACGCAGCGAATCGAGCACTCCGGCGAGCCGCGCCTGCTGAAGCCGCTGCCACAGGCGCACCATGGGGGCACGCACCTGCGCCACCAGCGGCCCGACGACCCGCACCGCGAAGTCGAAGCGCGGATGCTCCAGCCGGCCATAGGTCGGGTCGTGGAAATCGTCCAGGATGTTGATCCCGCCGCAGAACGCGACTTCGCTGTCGACCAGGCAAAGCTTGCGGTGCAGCCGGCTCCAGCTGCCCAGCTGCAGCACGCCGAACAGTCCCGGTGGCGCGTAGACCAGCCAGCGCACGCCGGCCTGGGCAAAGCGCTCGGCCCAGTCCGGCGGGATCGGAGCGCTGCCGAAACCGTCTACCACCACCATGACCGCCACTGCGCGGCGCGCCGCCCGTTCCAGCGCATAGGCGACGTCGGCGCCGGTGCCGGTGAAGTCGAAGATATAGGTTTCAAGGCGGACCTCGGAGCGCGCGCCGTCGATGGCATCGATCAGCGCCGGGAACATCTCGCGGCTGCCTTCCAGCAGGTCGAGCCTGTGCCCCTGGCGCAGCGGGGAGACGCGGTGAGCCATCGGTGTCCGGCCTAGAGCTTGAACTCCGCGATCAGCGGTAGGTGGTCCGACATGCGCCACCAGATCCGGCCCTTGGGGACCTCGATGCCGACCGGCTTGAGTCCGCGCGAATAGACGAAGTCCAGCTGGGCCAGCGGCAGCCGTGCCGGATAGGTGGCGATGCGCTCGCCGATGAAGTCG
>JACMQP010000012.1 GCA_014376915.1 Ramlibacter sp. | reverse complement strand
TGAAATCTGGCTGCACCTGCAAGCCCATGCGGTGCTGTCGCTGACCTGCCAGCGCTGTCTGGCGCCGGTGGAATTGCCGGTGCAGGTGGAACGCCCGTTCCGGTTCGTGACGGACGAGGCCGCCGCGATGGCGCAGGACGATCAGTCCGAAGAGGATCTGCTGGCCCTGAGCCGTAGTTTCGACCTCATTGAACTGATCGAGGATGAACTGCTGATGGACCTGCCGGTCGCGCCGCGGCACGAGATCTGCCCGGTCCCGGTGACGCTGGGGGTCGCCGATGAGGATTTTGAATCCGCCGCCCCCGTTCGGGAGAACCCGTTTGCCTTGCTGCACGGGATCAAGACCCGCAAAGCCGAGTAAAAAAACAAGTTGGGCTATAATCGTACGCTTCGCGCAAACCCCTTCGGGTTGGGCCGCGTTCCCTCCAATCCATCCACCGGCAGCTGCACTCGCCGGTGGCTCCAACGAGCCGCCCTTGTGGGCGGCGCCAAAGAAGTTCCAGGAGTCCGTCATGGCCGTCCAGCAAAACAAGAAATCGCCGTCCAAGCGCGGCATGCACCGTTCGCACAACGCTCTGGTGGTGCCCGGCATCGCCGTTGAGCCGACCACCGGTGAAATCCACCTGCGCCACCACATCAGCCCGACCGGCTTCTATCGTGGTCGCAAGGTGCTCAAGACCAAGAACGACGCCTGATTGGCTTCGTATCCGGGCCCGGCGCTGCGCGGTGCAGCCACGGGCCCTTCCTTCTTTTGACGCTGATCGCCCATTGCTGGCGATTGCCATGCGGTTCGCCCTACATTTGAGCCCATGACTACTCTGGCCGTCGATTGCATGGGGGGAGACCACGGCCCCCGCGTCACACTCGCCGCCTGCCGGCAATTCCTCGAAAGTCACGCCGACGCCCGGCTGTTGCTGGTCGGCGCGCCTGCCGCCCTGGCTGGCTTCGCGCATCCCCGGGCCACTGTCGTCGCGGCGACGGAGGTGGTCGCCATGGACGACGCCGTCGAAGTCGCCCTGCGCAAGAAGAAGGACTCTTCGATGCGGGTGGCAATCCAGCTGGTCAAGGACGGCCAGGCCCAGGCTGCCATTTCCGCAGGCAACACCGGGGCCTTAATGGCGCTGGCCCGCTACCTGCTGAAGACGGTAGAAGGGATCGACCGCCCGGCCATTGCCTACCCCATGCCCAATGCCAAGGGCGGGGCCACCACCGTGCTGGACCTGGGCGCGAACGTGGACTGCACCGAGCACCACCTGCTCCAGTTCGCTGTCATGGGATCTGCCCTGGTCTCGGCCCTCGGTAACGAAGAAAACCCTTCCGTCGGGTTGCTGAACATCGGCGAAGAAGTCATTAAAGGCAGTGAAGTTATCAAGAAAGCTGGCGAATTGCTCAGATCTGCCGCCAACCTGGGCGATCTCAATTTTTATGGCAACGTCGAGGGCAACGACATCTTCAAGGGAACGACCGACATCGTCGTGTGCGATGGCTTCGTCGGCAACGTTCTGCTGAAGACCAGCGAAGGGCTCGCCACAATGATTGGGGGTTTTCTCAAGGAAGAGTTTTCCCGCAGCCCATTGACCAAACTTGCAGCCATCGTCGCCTATCCCGTTCTATCTGCCTTTAAAAACCGCGTCGACCATCGGCGGTACAACGGTGCGGCGCTGCTCGGGTTGCGTGGGCTGGTCTTCAAGAGCCATGGTTCGGCTGACGAGTTCGCTTTCGGGCAAGCGCTGGCCCGCGCGTATGATGCGGCGCGAAACCAGTTGCTGGACCGCGTCCAGGCTCGCATCGCCCACGCCCGGCCGTTGTTGATGATTGCCGATGCCCAGCCCAGCACGGTCGAAACAGCAATCAACTGAGACACCATGAGTCGATATTCCCGAATTACTGGAACGGGCAGCTACCTGCCCCCGCGCCGCGTCACCAACGACGACCTCGCGATCGAACTGGCAGCCAAGGGCGTGGAGACCTCCAACGACTGGATCGTGGAGCGCACCGGGATCCGCGCCCGTCATTTTGCCGCCGCCGACGTCACCAGCAGCGACCTCGGCGTTGAGGCGTCCCGGCGGGCGCTTGAGGCAGCTGGCGTGGCGGCCGCCGACATCGACCTGATCATCGTGGCAACCTCGACGCCGGACATGGTCTTTCCTTCGGCCGCGTGCATCCTGCAGCGCAAGCTGGGCATCGCCGGCTGTCCGGCGTTCGATGTCCAGGCCGTGTGCAGCGGCTTCGTGTATGCGCTCACCATCGCCGACTCGATGATCAAGACCGGGGCCGCGAGCAAGGCACTTGTGATCGGTTCCGAAGTGTTCTCCCGCATCCTGGATTTCACCGACCGCACGACCTGCGTCCTGTTCGGCGACGGCGCGGGCGCCGTGGTGCTGGAAGCGTCGGAGACACCCGGCATCCTGGCCAGCGACCTGCACGCGGACGGCAAGCACGCCGGTATTCTGTGCGTGCCGGGTACGGTGTCCGGCGGCAAGGTGCTCGGTGATCCGCTGCTCAAGATGGACGGCCAGGCGGTGTTCAAGCTTGCGGTGGGCGTGCTGGAGGATGCCGCCCGAGCCGTGCTGGGCAAGGCCGGCCGCACCGCTGCCGACATCGACTGGTTGATCCCGCACCAGGCCAACATCCGCATCATGCAGGGCACGGCCAAGAGGTTGAAGGTGCCGATGGACAAGGTGATCGTCACGGTGGACGAGCACGGCAACACCTCCGCCGCTTCGATTCCGCTCGCGCTTGACGCCGCTGTGCGCAGCGGCAAGATCCGGCGCGGCAATACGCTCATGCTTGAAGGCGTGGGCGGCGGCTTCACCTGGGGTGCAGTGCTGCTGGACTTTTAAGCGCCGGCACCGCCGCGCGCAGCACCCACCATTCCACTTTCAGGGCAAGAAGCATGAAACCCTTCGCTTTCGTTTTTCCTGGCCAGGGTTCGCAGGCTGTTGGCATGCTCGACGCCTGGGGCGCCCACCCGGCCGTGGCCGCCGCTCTCGCCGAAGCGTCCGATGCGCTGGGAGAAGACCTGGGCCGGCTGATCAAGGAAGGCCCGAAAGAGGCGCTGGCCATGACCATCAACACTCAGCCAGTGATGCTGGTGGCTGGCATCGCCGCCTACCGCGCGTGGCTGGCCGAAGGTGGCGCCGCGCCCGCGGTCGTGGCCGGCCACTCGCTCGGCGAGTACACGGCGCTGGTGGCAGCCGGCGCGTTGACCCTCGCGCAGGCAGCGCCCTTGGTGCGCTTCCGGGCGCAGGCGATGCAGGACGCGGTGCCGGCGGGGACCGGCGCGATGGCGGCCATCCTCGGCATGGAAGCGCAGCGGGTCATTGAGGGTTGCGCAGAGGCGGTGCGCAGCTTCGGCATCGGCACCAGCGAAGTCGTGGAGGCCGTGAATTTCAACGATCCTGGCCAGACTGTGATTGCAGGCAGCAAGGCGGGCGTCGACAAAGCCTGCGAAGTTCTCAGGGCCAACGGCGCCAAACGCGCACTGTCGCTGCCGGTGTCGGCACCGTTTCACTCCAGCCTGATGAAGGCGGCGGCGGAAAAGCTGCGCGACAGACTGGCGCAGACCGCGTTCGCGGCGCCGCAAATCCCGGTCATCAACAACATCGAGGTGCGGGTCGAAACCGATCCGGACCAGATCCGGGCCGCACTGTACGAGCAGGCTTTTGGTCCGGTGCGCTGGGTGGAATGCATGCAGGCGATCAAGGCCCGTGGCATTACGACCATCGTGGAATGCGGTCCCGGCAAGGTGCTGGCCGGCTTGTGCCGGCGCATCGATCCCGAACTCACCGGCGTCGCGTTGCATGACCCCGCCAGCCTGGCCGAGGTGCAGGCGGTGGTCGCATGAGCGCCCGGAGCCTTGAAGGCCAGGTGGCCCTGGTGACCGGTGCTTCGCGCGGCATCGGCGCGGCGATCGCGCAGGAGCTGGCGGCGCAGGGCGCGAAGGTGATCGGCACCGCCACCACCGAAGACGGCGCCGCCCGGATCGGCGTTGCGCTGGCCGCGCACGGCGGCCGTGGCGCAGTCCTCGACGTCAACGACGCCGCCGCGGCGGAACGGCTGATCGACGCGATCGTCAAGGAGCACGGCGGCCTGCAGATTCTGGTGAACAACGCCGGTATCACCCGCGATACGCTGGCAATGCGCATGAAGGACGGGGACTGGGACGCGGTGCTGGACACCAACCTCAAGGCCGTGTTTCGCATGAGCCGCGCCGTGATGCGCACGATGATGAAGCAGCGCCACGGGCGCATCGTGAGCATCACCTCGGTGGTCGGCGCATCCGGCAATTCGGGCCAGGCCAACTACGCCGCGGCCAAGGCCGGCGTGGCGGGCATGACCCGCGCCCTGGCGCGCGAACTCGGCAGCCGCGGCATCACTGTCAACTGCGTGGCGCCCGGATTCATCGAAACCGACATGACGGCGGCGCTGCCGCCGGAACAGCAGACAGCTCTGCTGGGTCAGATCCCGCTTGGCCACCTCGGCAAGCCGGCGGACATCGCCCATGCCGTGGCTTTCCTGGCCTCGCCACAGGCCGCTTACGTGACGGGACAGGAATTCCACGTCAACGGCGGCATGTACATGGCCTGAAAAAAGTCAGCGTCGGATTGTTCGCCCGGCAATCCGGGACGGGGAAAGACCCCTGTCCCGGGTAAAATCGCGGATTCTTTTACCAGCCTTTGAGGGAACCATGAGCGATATCGAAGCACGTGTCAAAAAAATCATCGCCGAACAACTCGGCGTGGAAGAGTCTCAGGTCACCAGCGAAAAAGCCTTCGTGGCCGATCTCGGCGCTGACTCTCTGGACACGGTGGAACTGGTGATGGCGCTCGAAGACGAGTTCGGCATCGAGATCCCCGATGAGGACGCGGAGAAGATCACGACGGTGCAAAACGCCATCGACTACGCAAACACACACCAGAAGGCCTGATCGCGCATGAGCGGAGCGCCCAACCGTCTTTTGGAGGCAACATGAGCCGCCGGCGCGTCGTCGTGACGGGCCTGGGCTGTGTCAGCCCGGTCGGGAATTCTGTGCAGGAGTCGTGGTCCAACGTCGTGGCGGGTCAGGGCGGCATCGACCTGATCAAGAGTTTCGACGCCTCCAATCTCGCCTGCCGCTTTGCCGGCGAGGTCAAGGGCCTGACGATCAGTGACTGGATCCCCGACAAGGAAGCGCGCCACATGGACCGCTTCATCCACCTCGGGCTGGTCGCGGCGATCCAGGCGGTGCGCGACAGCGGCCTGCCTACGGGGGACGCACTCGACGCCGAGTCGGCCAACCGGATCGGCTGCAACATCGGTTCCGGCATCGGCGGGTTGCCGATGATCGAGGAGATGCACGGCGAAATGGTCAATCGCGGCCCGCGCCGCATTTCGCCTTTCTTCGTGCCGGCGTCGATCATCAACATGATTTCCGGCCACGTCTCGATCAGGTTCGGGTTCAAAGGCCCCAACATTGCCGTCGTCACCGCCTGCACCACGGGCCTGCACGCCATCGGGCTGTCGGCCAGGCTGATTGAATGCGGAGACGCTGACGTGATGGTTGCCGGCGGCGCCGAGTCCTGCGTGTCGCCGCTGGGCGTCGGTGGTTTCGCGGCGGCCCGGGCGCTGTCCACCCGCAACGACGATCCCAAGACCGCCTCCCGGCCCTGGGACAAGGACCGCGACGGCTTCGTGCTGGGCGAAGGCGCGGGCGTGCTGGTGCTGGAAGAATACGAATACGCCAGGGCCCGCGGTGCGAGGATCTACGCGGAACTGGCCGGCTTCGGCATGAGCGGCGACGCCTACCATGTCACGGCGCCGGACGTCGACGGACCGCGCCGCGCGATGCTGAACGCGTTGCGCAATGCGGGCCTGAACATCGACCAGGTGCAGTATCTCAATGCCCACGGCACGTCGACGCCGCTGGGAGACCTGAACGAAACCAACGCGATCAAGGCCGCGTTCGGCGACCAGGCGAAGAAGCTGGTGGTCAATTCCACCAAGTCGATGACCGGCCACCTGCTGGGCGGCGCTGGCGGCATCGAGTCGGTCTTCAGCGTGTTGGCCATCCACCACCAGAAGAGCCCGCCGACCATCAACATCTTCAACCAGGACCCGCAGTGCGACCTGGACTACTGCGCCAACGAAGCGCGCGACCTGAAGATCGACGTGGTCATGAAGAACAACTTCGGCTTTGGCGGCACCAATGGCACCCTCGTGTTCAAGCGCATCTGAAGCGCGCGCGCGGCGCCTTTCGGCCTCGGCCTGAGGCCGATCCCATGCACAGCGCGCCATCGGTGAGCTTTCCGGTGGTGCGGCCGCTGTTCGCCGGGTTGCTGGCGGCAGGGGTATGGTCGGGCGGGGTTGCCGTCACGCTGTGGTGGTTGTATGAGGCCGATGCGCCGGGCTGGCGCCTCGGCGCCGCGGCCGTGGCGCTCGCGGTATGTGGCGCTTGGGCCCTCGCGTCCTGGCTGCATTCGCCCGTGGGTAACCTGCACTGGGATGGGGCGGGGTGGAGCGCCCCGTCGGCGACGCAACCCGGTACCGTCGCCGTGGCGATGGACCTTCAGCGGGTGCTGCTGGTGCGGTGGCATGGCCCGCAGCGTGCACAGTGGTTCTGGCTGGAGCGGCAAAGCTGTCCACAACGCTGGCTCGATTTGCGTCGTGCGGTATATTCCCCCGCCACGTCGCAAGCGCTGCCTCCTGCCCGCCCGCCGGCGCCGACACCATGATCAAAGCGACTCCCGCTCCCTCTACCGCCGCGTCTTCCGACACCGACCTGATGTTGGTCGAGCGTACGGTCGCCGGGGACCAGAAGGCGTTTGAGCTGTTGGTCATCAAGTACCAGCGGCGCATCGAGCGGTTGATCGGACGCATGGTCCGCGATGTCGACCTGGTGGAAGACATTGCCCCGGAGACCTTCATCCGGGCCTACCGCGCGCTCGCGCAGTTCCGCGGCGACGCCCAGTTTTACACTTGGCTGTACCGGATTGCGGTCAACACGGCCAAGAAGGCGCTGATGGATCTCAAGCGCGATCCGCTGGTGTCGGAAAGCGCGCTGCGGGGCGGCGGCGACGATGAAGATGAAACTTCCGGCGTGGAGAACGAACTAACCTCTTCGGAAACGCCAGAAACGGTGCTGGCCGCCAAGGAAATCGCGGTCGCGGTCAACTCGGCCATGGAAGCGCTGCCAGAGGAATTGCGCCAAGCCGTCACGCTGCGCGAGATCGAAGGCTTGAGTTACGAAGAGATCGCGGAAGTGATGAATTGCCCGATCGGCACGGTGCGCTCGCGGATCTTCCGTGCGCGCGAGGCGATCTCGGCGAAAGTCAAACCCATGCTGGAAAACCAGTCGGGCAAGCGCTGGTAGTGCGGCGAATTGGCAAGGTGATGCTATGGACAAGATGCAAATGCAGGAAATGATCTCGGCGCTGGCGGACGGCCAGTTGCGGGGCGAGGCGCTCGAAAGCGTCATTCAGGCCGTCGCCACGGATGCCCAGGCGCGCACCGCGTGGCATACCTATCACCTGATCGGGGATGTGCTGCGCTCGGGCAACCTGCCCATCGGCACGGCGCCGGCCAGATTTCTGGCCGGGTTCCAGGTCCGGCTCGAGCGCGAGCAGTCCAGTAACCGACCCGAAATCATTGCCGCGCCGGCGCCGCTTGCGGCTGCGGTGCCGCAGCCCCGGCTTGTCGATGCCACCAGCGAAGCGGCGAACGACACCAGCTTCCGCTGGAAGTTGGTGGCCGGGTTCGCGTCTCTGGCGGCCGTCGCCGCGATCGGCTGGACGGCTGTCGGCGATCTGACGCGGGCGCAACAGGCGCAGCTCGCGAGCGTGGCCCCCCAGGGCGGCCAGCCGGTTGTCGGGCGTCCGCCTGCCATGATCCGCGACCCGCGGCTCGACGAGATGCTTGCCGCGCACCGCCAGCTAGGCGGCGGTGCGTCGGCCCTGCAGACGCCGGGCGGCTTTCTGCGGAACGCCACTTTCGAGGGCCCGGCCCGCTGACAGAGCATCGATCACGCATGCTGCAAGTTTCGCCCGCGCCATCCCTTCGCCGCTTCGGCCGGTTCCTGGTCGCCCTGTGCGCTTTCGGCGCTCTCGGGCTTGCCGCGGCCCAGCCGCCGGCCCGTGCCCACGGGCCGGCGGGCGGCAAACCGGCCGAGCGCAGCGTCGGCGAATGGCTACTGCGGATGCACGAGGCGTCGCGCCGCCGTAGCTACATCGGGACGTTCGTCGTGTCGTCCTATGCGGGAGCCTTGTCCAGTGCCCGGATCTGGCACGCGTGCGAAGGCGACGTGCAGATGGAGCGGGTGGAAAGCCTCACCGGCGCGCCGCGCGCCATCTTCCGCCGCAACGATGAGGTCATGACCTTTATGCCGGAAAGCCGGGTCGCGCGCAGCGAGAGACGCGAATCTTCGGGTCCGTTCCCGCACCTGCTGGCGGCCGGCGAGAACTCGATTTCAGACTATTACGCGGCCCGCGCCGTCGGCAACGACCGGGTGGCCGGGCATGACGCCGAGGTGGTGCAGCTCGCCCCCAAGGACAACCTGCGTTACGGCTACCGGATCTGGAGCGAAAAGAAGTCCGGCCTGGTGGTGAAGGTGCAGACGCTGGACACCGATGGCAATGTTCTGGAACAGGCTGCGTTCTCGGAACTGCAGCTGGATGCGCCGGTGCGCATGGACAAGCTGGCCCAGATGATGGCCAACACCGACGGCTACCGGGTCGAGAAGACCGACGTGGTGAAGACCAACGCCGCGGCCGAGGGCTGGACCCTGAAGACTGCGGTGTCCGGCTTCAAGTCGATGGGCTGCTACAAGCGCCCGGCCACCGAGACCACGATGCAATGGATCTTTTCCGACGGCCTGGCCTCGGTTTCGCTGTTCGTCGAACCCTACGACCGCCAGCGCCATCCGCAGGAGGGGCTGTTTGGCGCCGTCGGAGCCACGCAGACGCTGACGCACCGGATTCAGGACTGGTGGGTGACCGCCGTCGGCGAGGTTCCCCCCAGCACGCTCAGGGCTTTCGCGCAGAGCCTTGAGCGGCGGCGCTAGGCCCCCAATTTCACTCCGTGTAGCGAAATGTGAGAACCATTTCGCCGCGCCGCATTCTCAGCAATATCTTCATCAAGAGGTAGGTCGACATGTTCCAGTCCGATTGGAAAATTTTCCGCGCCCGCGTGCTGGTTGCTGCGCTCGCGATTTCGGGCTCCGCGGCCCTGATCCCGGTCCAGCCGGCGCTGGCGCAGTCCGCACCGCAGGTGCGCGGACTGCCTGACTTCACCGAGCTGGTGGAGCTGGTGGGCCCGGCCGTCGTCAACATCCGCACGCTCGAGAAAGCCCGTCCGCAGGCCGCGAACAACGGCCAGATGGACGAGGACATGCAGGAGTTCTTCCGCCGTTTCTTCGGCCAGCCGGCGCCGGGCGCTCCGCGGCAGGCCCCCCGGCCGAACCGGCCCCAGCCGCAGGACGAGGAGGTCCAGCCGCGCGGCGTCGGTTCGGGCTTCATCCTGACGTCCGACGGCTATGTCATGACCAATGCCCACGTGGTGGACGGTGCCGAGGAGGTGCTCGTCACCTTGCCCGACAAGCGCGAGTTCAAGGCCAAGGTGGTCGGCACGCCCGACAAGCGCACCGACGTCGCCGTGATCAAGATCGAAGCCACCGGTCTGCCGGCGGTGAAAATCGGCGACGTCAACCGACTCAAGGTCGGGGAGTGGGTGATGGCGATCGGCTCGCCCTTCGGGCTGGAGAACAGCGTCACCGCCGGTATCGTCAGCGCCAAACAGCGCGACACCGGCGACTACCTGCCGTTCATCCAGACCGACGTCGCGATCAATCCCGGCAATTCGGGCGGGCCGCTGATCAATATGCGGGGCGAGGTGGTTGGCATCAACAGCCAGATCTATTCCCGCTCCGGCGGCTTCATGGGCATTTCGTTCGCGATCCCGTTCGACGGGGCGATCCGCGTCAGCGAGCAGCTGCGTTCGCCGGCGGGACGCGTCTCGCGCGGCCGTATTGGCGTCCAGATCGACCAGGTCAGCAAGGACGTGGCCGAATCGATTGGCCTGGGCAAGCCGCAGGGCGCGCTGGTGCGTAGCGTCGAAACCGGCTCGCCGGCCGACAAGGCAGGGGTCGAGGCGGGCGACATCATCACGCGCTTCGACGGCAAGGTGATCGAGCGGGCCAACGACCTGCCGCGCATGGTCGGCAATACCAAGCCTGGCAGCAAAGCCACCCTGACGGTCTTCCGCCGTGGCGGCGCGAAGGAGCTGGGCGTGACCATTGCCGAATTCGAATCCGAGAAGCCGGTCAAGCGGGTGGTGGAGAAGGAAGCGGAGAAGCCCAAGGGCTCGGCAGCCGCCCAATCGGTTGGCTTGGTCGTCAGCGATGTGACCGACGCTCAGAAGAAGGACCTGAAGATCAAGGGCGGCGTGAAGGTCGAGACGGTGGCGGAAGCCGCTGCGCGCGCCGGCATCCGCGAGGGCGACATCATCGTGGCGATGGGCAAGA
>JACMQP010000118.1 GCA_014376915.1 Ramlibacter sp. | reverse complement strand
CTACACGCCTGACGGCGCCGGTCCGTTCCCGCTGATCGTCTACTTCCACGGCGGTGGCTGGGTCATCGGCGACAAGCAGGTTTACGACGGGGGTGCGCGCGGCCTCAGCAAGCAGGCCAACGCCGTGGTGGTGTCGGTTGACTACCGGCTGGCGCCGGAGCACAAATTCCCTGCCGCATGGGACGATGGCCTGGCCGCGTACAAATGGACGCTTGCCAATGCGGCGTCGCTCAAGGGCGACCCGAAGAAGCTGGCGCTGGCCGGCGAAAGCGCGGGCGGCAACCTGGCGGTGGCGACCGCGATCGCGGCTCGCGACGCGGGCCTGCAGGCGCCGCTGCACGTGGTGGCGGTCTATCCGGTCACCCAGACCAATCTGGAAACGCCGTCGTACAAGGCGAACGCCAACGCCAAGCCGCTGAGTCGGCCGATGATCAAGTGGTTCGTCGACAACCTGGTCAACTCGCCGGCCGACCTGAAGGACACGCGCATCTCGCTGGTCGACGCCAAATTGCAGGGCCTGCCGCCATTCACGATCATCAACGCGTCGATCGACCCGCTTCACGACGACGGCGGCATGCTGGAAACGGCTCTGAAGAAGGCAGGGGTGTCCGTCGAGCGCAAGCTCTACGACGGCGTGACGCACGAATTCTTCGGCATGGCCGCGGTGGTGCAGAAGGCCAAGGACGCGCAGGAGTACGCCGGCCAGCGCCTCAAGGCAAGCTTCGCCAGGTAAGCAGCAATGAAAAAAGCCAGCCGCAGGGCTGGCTTTCATCGCAACGCCGGTGGTGCTCAGTCGAACACCGGCGACTCCACGCCCAGCACCTTGTGCAGCTTGGGGCTGGTGGTGGTGTATTGCAGGTGGATTTTCTTGTCCGGGAAGATGAAGGGCGCAGCGCCGAAGGCCGCGAGCGCGCATTCATGGAAGCCCGACAGAATCAACTTCTTCTTGCCCGGATAGCTGTTGATGTCGCCCACCGCGAAGATGCCGGGAACGTTGGTGGAGAATTTCTCGGTGTCCACCTTCAGCTGCTTGCGCTCGATGTCCAGGCCCCAGTCGGCGATCGGGCCGAGCTTGGGTGACAAACCGAAGAACACCAGCAGAACGTCCAGCGGCACAACGCGCGTCACGCCATCCGAGCCGGTGACCTTGGCGCCGGTGAGCTTGCCGTCCTTTTCGTCGTAGCCGGTGACCTGGCCGACGATGAACTGCATTTCGTAGGCCTCGCACAACTCGCGCATCCTGGCCACCGAGGCGGGCGCGGCCTTGAAGCCGTCGCGGCGGTGGATCAGGATCACGCTCTCTGCCTTGTTCGGGCCGTCCTGGACGAAGTTCAGCGCCCAGTCGAGCGCAGAGTCGCCGCCGCCCACGATCACCAGGTGCCTGCCGGCGAACTCGGCGGGATTCTTCACCCGGTAGTGCAGCTGCGTGCCTTCGAACCTGTTCAGGCCCTCGACTTTCAGCAACCGCGGCTGGAAGGCGCCGACGCCGGCCGCGATGAAGATGGTCTTGGTGAGGAAGCGCGTCCCTTTCGACGTCTCGACGTAGAAACGGCCGTCCTCCTGCTTCGCCACCGTCGTCACTTCCTGGCCGAAGTGGAAGATCGCGCCGAACGGCTCGATCTGCTTGAGCAGGTTGTTCGTCAGCTCCTGTCCGGTGCACACCGGCACGGCGGGGATGTCGTAGATCGGCTTGTCGGGATACAGCTCGACGCACTGGCCGCCCGGGTAGGCGAGCGAGTCGATCACGTGGGCCTTGATCTCGAGCAGCCCGAGCTCAAACACCTGGAACAGCCCGACGGGCCCGGCGCCTACGATCACTGCGTCGGTTTCGATGGCGCCACCTTCATGGGCCAGGGCAGTCTTGATCACTTCTTGATTCAGTTGCGGTTCCATAAACCTTTGTCAGCGGATCAGCTCCGAGAGCTTGCCCGTCTTGTCTTTCCAGTCGTCGGCATCCGGCGGCGCCGGCTTGCGCTTGGTGATGCTCTTCCAGCCGGCTGCCTGCGACAGCTCGGTGTTGAGCTTGATGAATGTGAGCTGGTCGGCTGGCACATCCTCTTCGGCGTAGATGGCGTTGACCGGGCATTCGGGAATGCAGACGGCGCAGTCGATGCACTCGTCAGGGTCGATCACCAGCATGTTCGGACCTTCCCGGAAACAGTCCACAGGGCACACGTCGACGCAATCGGTGTACTTGCAGCGGATGCAGGATTCGGTGACGACGTGGGTCATGTTGTTCTACGGCAGGGAAAACCCATGATTTTACCCGTTGCTCCGGATGCGCTGCTCAGCGAACCAGCACGGCCCCTGCGGTCTTGTGGCTGGCTGTGTCCACCAGCACCAGCGAACCCAGGATGCGCGATCGGGCATAGGGCAGGGTGGCCAGCGGCTCCTGCAGTGCCAGCTCCACGTGCCCGATCGAATTCGGCTCCAGCTGGTCGGCGTTTGTTTCGGCCAGGGTGTTGATATCGAGCTTGTGGACGATGCGCTTCACCCTGGCCTTGACCCAGCGGTGGCCATGCAGCGCCCAGTACACGCGCCCGGCCATCAGCGGCTCGTCGTCCATCCAGGCGACAGTGGCGGACAGTTCGCGCGAAGGCTCCAGCGCGCCCGGCGTCAGCAGCCAGTCGCCACGGGACACGTCCACCTCGCGATCCAGCACGATGCCGGCACCGTGGCCGGCGTCGATGGCGCGGGGCTTGCGCGCGTGGTCGATCACCTGGGCCACCGTCGCGGCCTGGCCGCTGGGCAGCAGCGTGACTTCAGTGCCGGGCTGCACCGAACCGGTCGCGACGCGGCCCCAGAACACGCGGCGGCCCTGGCTGGTGTCTGACGAATCCGAGAATTTTTCCACCCACTGCACGGGGAAGGAGAACGCTTCCTGCGTTTCTTCGGCGGTGCAGTCCAGTTGTTCCAGCAACTGCAGCAGCGAGGGGCCGTGATAGTCGCACCAGCCGGGCTGCGCTTCGACCACGTTGTGGCCCTGGAGGGCCGACACCGGGATCATCGCGCGGACCGGGATGGCCGCTGCCGCGGCGAACGCCGTGAGGGCGGCGCCGATGTTGGCGAAAGCCAGGGCCGGGTCTTCCACCGCATCGAGCTTGTTCACGGCGAATACGATCGTTGGCACGCGCAGCAGGTTCACCAGCAGCGAATGGCGCCGTGTCTGCGGCAGCAGTTCGAGCTTCGGGTTGGCCCAGTCCAGCTTGGTGGCGTCGACCAACACCACGGCAGCGTCGGCGCTCGAAGCGGCGGTCACCATGTTGCGGGTGTACTGCTCGTGGCCAGGCGCGTCGCCGATGATGAACTTTCGGCTGGGCGTGGCGAAGTAGCGGTAGGCGACGTCGATCGTGATGCCCTGCTCGCGTTCGGCCGACAGGCCGTCGGTCAGCAGCGCCAGGTCCGTCGCGCCCGAACGCTGCACGCCGGCCAGCTGGTCCTGCAGCACCGACTTGCTGTCCACCAGCAGCCGGCCGATCAGCGTGCTCTTGCCGTCGTCCACCGACCCGCACGTGATGAAGCGAAGCGCGGAGGCGTGATCGCAGTGGCGCGAATCTTCGACAGGGTCGGCGTTGGTGTTGGTCTTGGTGCTCATTTCAGAAATACCCGTCCTTCTTTCGCCTCTCCATCGAAGCATCCGACGTTTTGTCGTCCATCCGGGTGGCGCCACGCTCGCTCACTTCCACCGTGAGGGTCTCGATCACCACTTCGCCGGCGTCGGCCGCGGTGCTTTCCACCGGGCAGGTGCAGGTGACGTCGCCGACGGTGCGGAAGCGCACGCTGCGCAGCACCACCTCTTCGCCAGCTTTCGGTGGCGTCAGTTCCGTCACCGGCACCAGCAGACCCTTGCGCTCGATCACCTCGCGCCGGTGGGCGTAATAGATCGAGGGCAGGGCGATGGCCTCGCGCTCGATGTATTGCCACACGTCCAGCTCGGTCCAGTTGGAGATCGGGAACACGCGGAAGTGCTCGCCGGGCTGCAGCCGGGTGTTGAACAGGGTCCAGAGCT
>JACMQP010000606.1 GCA_014376915.1 Ramlibacter sp. | reverse complement strand
GCGAGTATGTGAACGGCTACGAGCCGGGGGTGGACGTGCTGCTGCGCTGGCTGCTGCAGGTCTATCGCGAAGCTGAGCCCCTGGCCGTCACGCTGGCCACGACGCCACGAGGCCGCGCGCTGTCGGTGCTGCTCACGCACGACGTCGACTTCGGCAGCTCGGTCCGCAATGGTCTGGAGTACGCCCGCAGCGAAGCGGCGCAACAGGTGCGGGCCACGTATTTCATCCAGACCAAGTACGTGCGCGACTGGAACGACCAAGCGTTCCTGGATGCAGCAGGGCTGGAGTCGCTGCGCGCATTGCAGGCGGCGGGCGGCGAGATCGCCAGCCATTCGGTGTCGCACACGCCGGTGTTCGCGAAGCTGCCTGTCGGCACCGGCAGCGAACGCTATCCCGGCTACATCCCGTTCGTGAAATCGCGCAGCGAAACGCGCGATGCCACCTTGCTGGGCGAACTGCGGGTCAGCCGCTACCTGCTGCAGCAGGCCGTTCCCGGCAGCCGCATCGAATCGTTTCGCCCCGGCTACCTACAGTACCCCTTCGCCTTGCCGGAGGCATTGCAAGCCACCGGCTACCGCTACAGCTCGTCGCTGACGGCCGGCACCGCGCTGTCGCACCTGCCCTACCGGCTCAGTCACCACGGCGACGGCCGGGCGGCGTTGCCGGTCTGGGAGTTCCCGGTCACGCTCGAGGACGAACGGATGCTGCCGATGGACACGGTGCTGCTGCCCAAGGCACTGGAGGTGGCGCGCCAGTTGGCGGCGTACGGCGGCATGTGCGTGGTGCTGATCCATCCCAATGTGCTGGCCGACAAGCTGCGGTTCCAGCAGGCCTTCGTCGCGAAGATGCGCGAAGCCGGCGCATGGCTGGGGCCGCTCGGTGAATTCGCGGCGTGGTGGGAAGCGCGCGACGGCGTCCAGGTGGATGTCGAGGCGGCCGCCGGGCGGGCCCGCGTGATCCTGCGCAGCGCCGTCCCGGTCAAGGGCCTCGCACTGCAGTTGCCCGTCGGTTGGCGCATCGTGCCCGGTTCTTCGCTGGCTGCAACCGCCGGCGTCCACGGCCACTGGGTCGACCTGCCGGCAGGTGAAAGCGTGCTGCAGCTGGAACCCGCAGACCGGCCATGAAGGGACGGCGGCGCGACGCCTTGCTCGCTGCTGCGGGCATGGTCCTGTCCGGCGCTCTGCCGGCTGCGACGCCGCCCAGTGGTCTGGGCTGGTTTGCCTGGCAGGCCGAGCCCTGGCTGGCCGATCCGCAGGCGCTGCTCGAACGCCTGCCGACGCCGAGCGGCCGCATTCTGCTGGCGCTCGACGCCGCGCAACTGGCACAGGCAGCAGCCCTGGGGGGCGACGCGCCGATCTTCAGGCTGATCGGGCTGGCCAGCGGGCGCGGCGTCGCAGTCGACCTGCTGCTGGGCGATCCCGAATGGGTGCGCCCGGCGGCGCGAGCGCACTTGATGCACCTGCTCGGGCAGCTGCGACACCTGCCCTTCGCCGGCCTCAACCTCGACATCGAGCGCGGCCAGCTGCGCGGGATCGGCGTCGACGCATGGCGGCAGGGCCTGCTGGAAACGGTGCGCCAGGCGTGTGCCGCCATCGACTGGCCGCTCACGCTGACCACCCATGCCGACGACCTGGTGGAGTCGGGCTTCCTGCGCCAGTTGTCCGCCAGCGGCGCGGCTGGCGCCATCGCAATGGCGTACGTGAGCTTCCCGCAGCTGGCATTGGAGCGGACCGAACGGATCCTGCGCGCCCGCGACGCCAGCGGCGCGCCGCTGCGGATCGGCCTGGCCCAGAGTATCGAAGCCCAGCTCGCGCGAGGCGAAAGCTGGCACCGTTTCGGCCGCAGCCAGGCGTTGCGGGAGTGGCTGCAGCTGGACACAAGGCTGCGGCGCCATGGTGGATTCTCCGGCGTCACGATCCAGTCGTTCGAGGCCTTCGAGGCGGCGCCGGCCTGACCCATGCTCTAATTTCAACCCCATGAAAATCTCCAGCCGTGCCCAGCGCATCGAACCGTTCTACGTGATGGAGGTGGCCAAGGCCGCCTCGCAGCTGGCGCGCGAGTTCGCGCATGGCCAGCGCCCGATGATCTTCCTGAACATCGGCGAGCCGGACTTCACCGCGCCGCCACTGGTACAGGAGGCGGCAGCGAAAGCCATCCGTGACGGCGCGACCCAGTACACGCAGGCCACCGGACTGGAGAGCCTGCGCGAGCGCATCAGCGGCTGGTACGCGGATCGCTTCAGGGTGCAGGTTCCGGCCCGGCGCATCGTCGTCACGGCCGGCGCATCGGCCGCGCTGCAACTCGCCTGCCTGGCCCTGATCGACGCGGGCGACGAGATCCTGATGCCGGACCCGAGCTATCCATGCAACCGCCACTTCGTCAGCGCCGCCGATGGCCGTGCGGTGCTGCTGCCCACAACCGCGCAGGAACGCTTTCAGCTCAGCGCCGCGAAAGTGCAGGAGGCCTGGGGCATCCGCACGAGGGGCGTCTTGCTGGCGTCGCCGTCCAACCCGACGGGCACTTCGATCTACCCTGATGAACTGCGCCGCATCCACAACTTCGTGCGCAGCAAAGGCGGCGTCACCCTGCTGGACGAAATCTACCTGGGCCTGAGCTACGACGACACGTACGGCCACACCGGCCTGGCGATCGATGACGAGGTCATCAGCATCAACAGCTTCTCCAAGTACTTCAACATGACCGGCTGGCGGCTTGGCTGGATGGTGGTGCCCGACGCGCTGGTGCCGGTCGTCGAGCGTCTGGCGCAGAACCTGTTCATCTGCCCCAGCGCCGTGGCACAGCACGCCGCACTGGCCTGCTTCGAACCGGAAAGCATCGCCGAATACGAGCGCCGCCGCGGGGAATTCAAAGCCAGGCGCGACTGGTTCATCCCCCAGCTCGATGCGATGGGTCTGAAGGTGCCGGTGCTGCCCGATGGCGCCTTCTACGCCTGGGCCGATTGCTCGGACATGTGCCGCAAGCTGGGCGTCGACAGCAGCTGGGAGCTGGCCTTCGAGCTGATGCAGCAAGCCCACGTCGCCGTGACGCCCGGGCGCGATTTCGGTACCGCGCAAACCCGCGACTTCATCCGCTTCTCCACCGCCAATTCGATGGCGCAGCTGCAGCAAGCCGCAGCGCGGCTGAAGGCGCTGGCGGGCTGATGCATGGCGTTTGAACATCCCGTCCGCGTCTACTGGGAAGACACCGACGCGGGCGGCATCGTCTTCTACGCCAATTACCTGAAGTTCTTCGAACGCGCGCGCACCGAGTGGCTGCGCTCGCTGGGTCTCGAGCAAAGCGTGCTGCGCCAGACCACCGGTGGCTTCTTCGTGGTCAGCGAAACCTCGCTGCGCTACCTGCGGCCGGCGCGCCTGGACGATGAACTTCTGGTTACCGCACGGCTCCAAGAA
This sequence comes from Ramlibacter sp., assembly GCA_014376915.1. The sequence goes on along the minus strand of JACMQP010000606.1, from coordinate 4,178 downwards.
GCGGGCCGGGCATCTCTCATAATCTCGCAGCAGGCCAGATTGAAGCGCAGTGGCGCGCCGCTCTGCGAGGGAACGATCCGCATCGGCTGGGTCGACACCGAGCGTCTGCGACCCGCAAGAATTCCGCTCATCATCCTGGAAGCCCTCAAACAATGAACCAAGACCTGTCGATCCTCCAACTCGTGCTGGGCGCCAGCTGGGTTGTGCAGGCGGTCATGCTGCTGCTGGTGGCGGTGTCGATCTCCAGCTGGGCCGCCATCTTTCGCAAGTTGTTCGCCCTTCGCCGCGTCAAGTCGCTGAACGACAACTTCGAGAAGGAGTTCTGGTCGGGCACCAGCCTGAACGACCTGTTTGCTGCCGCGGCGCAGAACGCCCGCATGGCCGGCCCGATGGAGCGGATCTTTGCCAGCGGCATGCGTGAATACCAGAAGCTGCGCGAACGGCGCATCCAGGACGCCGGCACGCTGCTTGACGGCGCGCGCCGCGCCATGCGCGCCAGTTACCAGCGTGAACTCGATGCGGTGGAAACCAACCTGTCATTCCTGGCATCCGTCGGTTCGGTTTCGCCTTACGTCGGCTTGTTCGGGACGGTGTGGGGCATCATGCACGCCTTCACCGGCCTGGCCAGCCTGCAGACGGTGACGCTGGCCACCGTGGCGCCCGGCATCGCGGAAGCGCTGGTCGCAACCGCCATCGGCCTGTTCGCCGCGATCCCTGCCGTGGTGGCCTACAACCGCTTCGCGCGCGACATCGATCGCGTCGCCATCAAGCTGGAAACTTTCATCGAGGAATTCTCCAACATCCTGCAGCGCAACCTCGGCGCGCATTCGACCACCCCGTCGGGCCACTAGAAGTGCCAGCCACCACGTTTGCGGCTGCGCCGCTGCTCTGCCCCCCATGGGGGCCCAGGTCCCCTCGGGGCGGCCCGTCGGAGACCTGATATGCCCTCCACCATGTCCCGCGGCCGCGGCCGCCGCACCATCAGCGAGATCAACATGGTGCCGTTCATCGACGTGATGCTGGTGCTGCTGATCATCTTCATGGTCACTGCGCCGCTGATCGCGCCCAGCATGATCGACCTGCCCAGCGTCGGCAAGGGCCGGGTGCCGCCCAAGCAGGTGATCGAGATCGTGATCCGCAAGGACGAATCGCTGGAGTTCCGGCAGGACGGCAAGGGCTCGCCGATCGCGCTGGCGCAGGTAGCGGAATCTGCCCTCAAGGCGCAGCAGGCGGTGGCGGCCGGCGAATCGGCCGTCGTCATCAGCGCTGACCGCAACGTGAAGTACGAAGCCGTGGTCAAGGTGATGGACATGCTGCAGCGAGCCGGCGTGCAACGGGTCGGCCTGTCGGTGCAGCTGGCCAAGTAGCTCCTCCCGCAATGCCGGCCAGCCTCGATCGCCTCCAGTTCGCCCCTCCTGCGCCGCCAGGCATGCTGCGGGCGCTGGGCCTCGCGCTCATCGTTCACATGCTGCTGATGCTGGCGCTGGGATGGGGCGTCAGCTGGAAGCGCGACCCGGTGAGGCTGTCGGCCGAAGCGGAACTGTGGTCGTCGCTGCCGCAGGAAGCCGCGCCCAGGCTGGTTGAGCCTCTTCCCGTGTCTGCACCGCCGCTGCCCGCGCCGCCGCCCGTCGTGAACGTCGAGCCGCCCAGGCCGGATCCAGCGCCGCGCGAGGCCGAGATCGCAGTGGAACGCGAGAAGCAAAAGCAGGCCGAGGCCCGGCGCAAGCAACTTGCGCTGGAACAGCAAAAGCGCGAAGCGGAGAAGAAAAAGCAGCTGGAAGCGAAGCGCGAAAGCGAGGAGCGCCGCAAGCAGGAGCTGGCCAAGGCCAGGGCCGCCGAAGACAAGCAGAAACTGGAAGCCGCCAAGACGCTCAGGACGGCGCAAGAAGCCAAACGGATCGAAGCCCAGCGGCAAGCCAACCTGGAACGGATGAAGGGACTGGCTGGGGCCACTGGCGCGCCGACTGCCACCGGCACGGCCGTGCGCTCGTCCGGGCCATCGTCCAGCTATGGCGGCAGGATCGCCGCGAGGCTCAAGCCGCTCATCAACCATTCCCGGGAAGTCCCCGGAAACGCGCCGGTGGAGGTCGAAGTGCGGGTTGCCCCCGAAGGGACGATCACAAGCCAGCGTGTGGTGAAGTCGAGCGGCGACAGGGCATGGGACGAAGCGGTGATCAAGGCGGTCATCGCGATGGGTTCTGTTCCGCGCGACACCGATGGACGGATTTACACGCCCATCAACATTACCGTCCGGCAATTCGACTGACATCGCCACACTGCAGCAAGCTTCGGCCCCGTCCTGGCCAGGCACCCTGCCCGCGGCAGCACCAAGGCCGCGCCGATCAACTCGTGAGCGAGGCCATGTCCACCACGAAGCGGTACTTCACGTCGCTCTTCAACATCCGCTCGTAGGCGGACTCGATCTGGTCCATGCGAATCATTTCGACGTCCGAAACGATTCCGTGGGCAGCGCAGAAGTCCAGCATTTCCTGGGTTTCACGGATGCCGCCGATCAACGAGCCGGCAAGCCGGCGGCGCTTCATGATCAGGTTGAAGACCCCGGGCGACGGATGCGGCGTGGCCGGCGCACCCACCAGGGTCATCGTGCCGTCCAGCTTGAGCAGCACCAGGAAAGCGTCCAGGTCGTGCGGAGCCGCGACGGTGTTGAGGATGAAGTCGAAACTGCCGGCATGCGCGGCCATTTCGTCGGCATTCTTCGACACCACGACTTCCTTCGCGCCAAGCCGCAGCGCGTCTTCGCGCTTGCCGGCCGAGGTGGTGAAGAGGACGACGTGGGCGCCCATCGCGGCGGCGATCTTCACTCCCATGTGGCCCAGGCCGCCAAGGCCGACGATACCCACCTTGTGGCCGGCGCCGACCCGCCACTGACGCAGCGGCGAATAGGTCGTGATGCCGGCGCACAGCAGCGGCGCCACGGCGGCCAGAGCGCCCGCCTCATGCGAGACCCGCAGCACGAACGATTCCCGCACCACGATGTGGCCGGAGTAGCCGCCATAGGTGTTGGCGCCCGATCCCTGCTCGGGGCCGTTGTAGGTCCCGGTGAATCCGTTGTCGCAATATTGCTCAAGGCCTTGAGCGCAGGGTGCGCAGTGCTGGCAGCTGTCCACCATGCAGCCGACGCCGACGATGTCGCCCACCTTGAACTTCGACACCAGCGCGCCGACCGCGGTGACGCGACCGACGATTTCATGGCCGGGAACCGAGGGATAGACCGTGTTTTTCCACTCGTTGCGGGCTGTATGCAGGTCGGAGTGGCAGACACCGCAGTAAAGAATGTCCAGCGCCACGTCCTGTTGGCCGGGGGTGCGGCGCTCGAACGAAAAGGGAGCCAGGGGTGTGGTCGGCGAAGCCGCTGCATAGCCGGATGTGTGGGTCATGGAATGAAGAAAAGGAAAGGATGCCTGATGCTACGGGTAAACCCATGCCCCGACAGCTCTGGCGCAGCGCCGCCATCGCCACGCGGGGGCATTGACCGAAAGGCGCTAGGACTGTCCGATGCTCTGCAGGAAGCTTCTAAACCGCTCTGCGCATTGGGCCGGCTGCTCGAGCGCAGGAAGATGGCCGCAATCCTCGAGCACCTGGAACTGCGCATGCGGCAGGCCGTCCGCGAGGGCGCGCCCGACAGCAACCGATGCCAGCGGATCGTCCGCGCCCCACAGCACCAGTGCCGGCATCGCCAGGCGCGCCAGCCGGGAGCTGGCGTCCTGGCGTGCGGCAGCGGCACGTCCCTGGGCCGCCCCGACCGCGCCGCCCAGGCGTCGGGCCATTGCCTTGAAGGTGGCTGCAGCGGCCGTCGCCTCCTTACGCACCACCAGAGCCGCGAGCATGTCGATCACCGCGTCCGGCGCGGCTTCCAGGCCGGCTGCGAGATCAGGCCTGCCGGGCGGGGCGGCGGACGGATTGAAACCCATCAGCCACAGCGCGGTGACGCGTTGCGGCGCCGCCAACGCCATCTCCAGGGCCAGGTTGCCGCCGTAGGACGATCCAACCAGCACGAATTGCGCCGGTGCGCGCGCCAGCAGATCGGCAACGCTGTCTTCCAGGCGCGGCTTCGGCGACAGCAGCACGTGCGGCTCGATGGCATCGCCAAGGTCGGCGATCACGTCGCTGTACATTGCTTCGTCGCACAGCAGGGCGGGAATGAAAACGACGGGTGT
>JACMQP010000605.1 GCA_014376915.1 Ramlibacter sp. | reverse complement strand
CTCGCCGACCTTCTTGCTCAACTCGCTGGCGCGGTCGTGCTCGGACGTCAAGCGGGCCTGCGCCTGGCTGACCAGCGCCTGGACGCTGCGGCTTTCCTCGACCATTTCGCGCACGGTGCCGGCCAGGCTTTCGAGGCTGTCGGCCTGCTCGATTGCCTCGGCATAACGGCCGACGCTGGTCTGAAAACGCTCGGTGTGTTCGCCCAGGGCGCCCAGCTCGGAAAGCATCCGCTGGATCAGTGATTTGAGGGCGTCGCGGGCGCGGCTGCGTTCGTCGCGCAGCGCGCGTTGGCGCTCGCGCGTGCCGCCCAGCATCTCGCTGACCGAGCGCACGCCGCGCCCGCTGAAGCCAAGTTCAAGCGCGTTGTTCATCGCCTCGCACTGGCCCTTGGCCCAGGTGTCGTCTTCGGCCAGATCGACGAGGCTGGCGCCCAGTTCGCGGCACAGCTGGCCCATCTCGCCGAACAGGTGCTGGCGGTGATCGAGCAGCTGACGCGCGCGGCGGCACAGCTCGGCCATCTGCGCCGCGCGGGCCTCGGTGGCGCCGTGCGCGAGCAGTTCGGCCTGCGCCGCGTCCAACTCGGCGATCAACTCACTCGCATGGCCTTCGGGCGAAGCGAGCGCGTGTTGAACGGTGGCGTGCAGCGGCGCGGCGACGGCGGGCCAGGCCGTTGAAATCAGAGGCAGCGACTGGATGCCCGGATGCGTGGGGCTGGTGTCGGCGTCTTCTTCGAAGCGGCTGGGCGCGAAGTCTTCGTCCAGAAAAAACTGGCTGGGTGTGCCGCTGACGTCGTCGTTGTCGGCCGTGGCGATGTTGGCGTCGGCCACGTCGCTGTCCCAGCTGGCCACCAGTTGGCGCAGCCGTTTGACCAGGCGCTGGATGTCGCTGCGGTTGCCGTCGAGCACGCGCTGCACGCCGTCTTTCTTGCGCGCCACCGTCCATTGACGGCCGCCGCGCTCCAGGCCGCGCAACAGGGGCTCGATCACCTGGGCCAGCGCATCGGCCTGCGCACCAGGCCCGTCGGCACCTTGCTGCAGGCGCTCGACCAGGCGCAGCGCGTCGTCCCAGCGGGCTTCGCGAATGCTGACCTGCACGTCCAGGCGGACCTGGCTGTTTTGCACACCGAGCGTCAACAGCTTGGCGAGCAGCGGCTGAGCGCGTTCAGGCAACGTGGTGTTGGCTGATGCAGCGGCGGCAGTTTTTGCAGCCGGGCTGTCGACGCCCGATTCCATCGCGTAGGCGCGAGCATAGTTTTCGGGCGTCGGTTCGAGTTGGGCCTGGGTCAGGCGCGAAAACGCGGCCTTGGCGATTTGGGCGGCCGGCAGGGCGGGGCGGTGCAGCTCTTGCATGGCGCGTCCTCTCGTTCTTGTCGTGGTCGGGGGGCGTTAACGCAACTTGCCGCCGAGCGGACGCAACACGTCGGTCGAGATCAGCATGCTGGCCTCGACAATTTCGGCATTGGCCTGGGCGATCCACGGCGCTTTGCGGGGCAGCACGGTCTGCACCAACCAGCGCTCCAGCTCATCCGGCGGCAGCGCCTTCGCG
>JACMQP010000117.1 GCA_014376915.1 Ramlibacter sp. | reverse complement strand
CCGTCCACGCCGGCCTTCTGGCTCAGCTTGACGGTGGTGCCGGCCAGCTTTTCGCCCTGCTTCTGCATTTCTGTGAGCTTGCCGGCGGCGGCCTGCTCCAGATCGGCACGCTTGGTTTCGAATTCGGCCTTGTTGGCCGCGGTGGCGCGGCGGGCGTGACCCTGCGGGATCAGGAAGTTGCGGGCGTAGCCGTCCTTGACCTTGACGATCTCGCCGAGGCCACCGAGGTTGACGACCTTGTCCAGAAGAATGACTTGCATGTTCTTCGCTCCTTAGATGCGGTGCTGGTCGCTGTACGGAACCAGGGCCAGGAAGCGGGCACGCTTGATGGCGGAGTTGTGCTGGCGCTGGTAGATCGCGCGGGTGCCGGTCAGGCGCGCCGGGATGATCTTTCCGTTTTCGGCGATGAAGTCGCGCAGGGTGTCGACGTCCTTGTAGTCGATTTCTTCGACGCCGGCGACGGTGAAGCGGCAGAAACGCTTGCGCTTGAACAGCAGCGACTGGGTGTTGCGCTTCGGACGCTTGTCCTTGTTGAATTTCTTGAACGTGGCCATTTTCAGGACCTTTCTAAAGTGTTGAGGACAGAGCTGAAGATCTGTCCCGCAAGTTAAACCGATTCAAATGAATTGATATGGAGTACGGGGTGCTTGCCGTTGCGGGGCGTCGCCAGGAATCCGCTGAAGCGCCAGGGGCTGCCAATCGGCTGCCTGACGAGGGCTTCAGCGAGGGAACCGAAAGCGACTGCCTTCACCGCCACTTTCACCTGCCGCTGCTGCCCCGCTTCCTCGATCTGCGACTCGTGTTCGAGTCTGAAATCCAGGGCGGGCAGTCCGGCTGGCGTGTATCGCAGAACACTGGCCTCGGCGATACTGGCGGTCAGGACAACCTGGTTCACTCCCGGCGATCAGCCGCTTACGACTGGTACTCCGCCTGCTGGGCCTTGCGCGCTTCTTCGCGCTCGACGGTCTTCATCATCGACGACGGGCCGGTGTCGGCCTTCTTCCTGACCACGGTGAGATGGCGCAGTACGGCGTCGTTGAAGCGGAAGGCATGCTCCAGTTCGGCCATCACGGGCTGCTCGGCCTCGATGTTGACGCACAGGTAGTGGGCCTTGGCCAGCTTGTTGATCTGATAAGCCAGCTGACGCCGCCCCCAGTCCTCGACCCGGTGGATCTTGCCGCCGCCGGCGGTGATCATGGTCTTGTAGCGTTCCAGCATGGCCGGAACCTGCTCGCTCTGGTCCGGATGGATCAGCAGGATGATTTCGTAGTGACGCATGGATTCTCCTTGTGGATGGCCCCGGAAATCCCGGGGCTGGTTGGCAGCCGCCCGCTGCGTCTACTAGCGGTGCGGCAAGGGCAAAGCCTGCGATTATAGCCTGCACCAGGGATGCCGGCCCCACTGGGCTCAGGCGTCGTGCAGCGCCCGGGCCAACGGCAGAAATTTGTCGAGGCCGACCGCCTCGCGGACCTTCCGCGGCAGCGCACGCCGGCCTAGGTTTTCACCAAATTCACGGTCAACTCCCCACAACTTTGATTCCGGCCTGAATCGGTGCCGTCCGGCCGAGCTGGGAAAGGCGGGCTTCCTATCGCCCGAAAAAGGCGCAAAAAAGCCCACCGGGCGGCGGGCTTTTTCAAAGGGTGGCGAGACGCCGTCAGTCGCGGGCGTAGATGTCGACATCCTTGGTTTCACGGATGAAGAGCATGCCGATGACGAAGGTGCCGGCCGCCACGATCACCGGGTACCAGAGGCCGTAGTAGATGTCGCCTGTGGCCGCGACCATGGCGAAGGCAGTGGTCGGAAGCAGGCCCCCGAACCAGCCGTTGCCGATGTGGTATGGCAGGCTCATCGAGGTGTAGCGGATGCGCGTGGGGAACATCTCCACCAGCATGGCGGCGATCGGGCCGTAGACCATCGTCACGAGGATCACCAGGAACACAAGGATCAGCAGCACCAT
>JACMQP010000116.1 GCA_014376915.1 Ramlibacter sp. | reverse complement strand
GGCAGGAGACAATCGCTTCCTGACTTCCCCCTGAACCTTGGAGAGACACCCAATGAGCAAGCAGAAAATCGGCATAGTCGGCATCGGCCTGATGGGACATGGCATCGCCCGCAACATCGCGAAACACGGCTACCCGCTGGCGGTGCTGGAACACGCCGGCAACCAGCCGCTGGACGAACTCAAGGCCGCCGGTGCGACCACGCGCAGCAGCGCCGCGCAACTGGCCGTCGAATCGGATGTGGTGATCGTCTGTGTCACCGGCTCGCCCCAGGTCGAGGCCGTCGTGCTCGGGCCTGGTGGCCTGCTGGAAGGCATGAAGCCGGGCATGATCGTCATCGACTGCTCCACTGCCATTCCGTCGTCGACGCAGAAGGTGGCCGCAGCTGTGGAACGCGCCGGCGGCCGCTTCCTGGACGCGCCAATGACGCGCACGCCCAAGGAGGCGGCGCAGGGACGGCTGAACCTGCTGGTGGGCGGTGACGCCGCGCTGTTCGCCGAGTGCGAGCCGCTGCTGGCCTGCTTCGCGGAGAACATCACGCACACCGGCGCAGTCGGCGCCGGCCACGGCATGAAGCTGCTGCACAACTACGTGTCGCTCGGCTGCGTGGGGCTGATCGCCGAGGCCGCGGCCTGCGCGCAGCGTTCGGGCGTCGCGCCCGAGGTTTTCGTCGAGGTGCTGGCCAAGGGCGGCGGCGGCGGCGTGGCGCTGGAGCGGCTGCGGCCCTACCTGATCGCGAAGGATCCGTCCGCGTTGCGCTTCGCGATGGCGAATGCGAAGAAGGACCTGGGCTACTACACCGAAATGGCGCACGACATCGGCGCCGTGCAGCAGATCGCCGATGCCGTGCTGCAGACCTTCGACCAGGCCACGGCGGAAGGCGGTGCCGAGGCGTTGGTGCCGGAGCTGGTGAGCCTGCTTGCGGTGCGGTAGGTCCGAACCGTCATGCCGCCGCTGGTGCTGGCTTTGCCGCTGGGTAGCGTGCGCACCGCCGCCGACATCACCGGCACGGTCCGTTGATGGGAGAGCAACTGCAGTTCCTGTCGTCCAGCCGCAGCCCCGCGGCCCGGGGGCGGCGCTGGCTGTGGCTGGCCGCGGCGCTCGGCCTGGCGCTGGCGCTGGTCAAAAGCGGATTCGACGGCGGCGCGCTTGTCTTCACCGGCTTCGCCGTCCTGCTGCTGGGCCTGCTCGACTGGTTTGTCCTGCGGCCAACTGCGCGGGCCGGCCAGGTGGTGTTCACCGTCGGGCCCGACGCGATCGAATCGCGGCGCTTCGACACAGGCGCCAAGCGCTTTGTGTGGAGCGAGATCCTTGCCATCGAGGTCGAATTCAACCGCGGCACGCCGGTTGTGCGCTTGCTGCTCGCACCGGAGGGCCGCCGCCGCGGCTGGCGCGAGTCGCTGAACGGCGTCGATCCACGGCGGCCGAGCTTTCCGCTCAACGCGCTGCAGCCGCTGGACCAGGAACGGCTGGTCGACATGCTGCAGCAGCGCCTGCGCGAGGAACGGTCCGATGCCGGCGTTGCCGCTGCACCGGCATCCAATGTGCTGACCGAGGAGCGACTGTTCGCGCAGCAGCTCAAGGCGCTGGCGCCGCGGACCTGGGCCACCTGGGGCATCTTGGCGCTGAACGTCGCGGCCTGGATCGCGACGCTCGCCGCCGGCGCCGATGCGATCCGGCCCACGGCGGCCCAGCTGCTCGCGCTGGGCGGCAACACCGCGTCGGAAGTGCAGCAGGGTCAGTGGTGGCGGCTGCTCACAGCCGCCTTCCTGCACATCGGCGTGGTGCACCTGACGATGAACATGCTGGGACTGGCGCTCATCGCCCCGACGGTGGAGCGGATTTACGGCCATCGCCTGTTCCTGCTGGTCTACCTGGGTGCGGGGCTGGCGGGCAGCGCGGCCAGCCTGCATTTTTCGGCCCGCACCGGTGTCTCGGTCGGCGCCTCGGGTGCGGTGTTCGGCGTCGCCGGCGCACTGCTGGTGGCGGTGTTTCACCATCGCCGGCGGTTACCGCGGCTGTTCGG
>JACMQP010000604.1 GCA_014376915.1 Ramlibacter sp. | reverse complement strand
GATATCGTGGTCGATGGGCTGTCGGTCACCGACCCCAAGGTCGACCTGAACCGGCTGCGCTCGCGGGTCGGCATGGTGTTCCAGCACTTCGAGCTGTTTCCCCACCTGTCAGTCACCGAGAATCTGACACTGCCGCAGGTCAAGGTCTTGAAGCGCAGCGACGACGAGGCCAGCAGCAGGGCGCTGGCCCTGTTGCACCGGGTCGGCCTCGGTGGGCACGCCGACAAGTTCCCGGCGCAGCTTTCCGGAGGCCAGCAGCAACGTGTCGCGATCGCCCGCTCGCTGTCCATGGACCCGGTCATCATGCTGTTCGACGAGCCCACTTCGGCGCTTGACCCCGAAATGGTCAACGAAGTGCTGGACGTGATGGTCGAACTGGCGCGCGACGGAATGACCATGGTTTGCGTGACCCATGAAATGGGGTTTGCGCGCAAGGTGGCGGACCGCGTCATCTTCATGGACCACGGCGCCATCGTCGAAGACTGCGCACAGGAAGAATTCTTTGGCAACGCCGATGCCCGCAGCGAGCGCGCGCAGCAGTTCCTCGCCAAGATCCTGCCGCACTGAGCAAGCGCCGGCCTGGCCAATGGCTACGGCTTGCGAGCCGGCGGGCGGTAATACAGCGGCAGGACGCGCTGCACCACCGGGCCTTCGCGGTCCCAGGACAGGCATTTGCCGAGGAAGTACGGCGCCGGCGCGTCCGGGTCGCGTTGCTCGCCGCGCGCTTCGCGCTGCTGCGACAGGTGGATCGGAATGGTCTGGAACGCCGCCGTCGCGACGTTGAACAGCAGCTCGCGCAGGTGGGTGCAGCCGGCGACGCCGCCCATCGCGCTTTCGATGGCCTTGCGCCAGCCGGCGCCCAGCGTCGCGCCGACCAGCTTTTGCAGCGGGCCCAGCGCGCGCTGGCACTCGCCGAACGGCGCCGCATCGATCGCCGTGGCGATGGCGCGGATGGTCAGCGTGTCGTCGACCGTCACGCGCACCCGCATGTGGTGGATCGCGCCGCCGGGCGGCAGCAGGCCGCGTTCGTGCATGCGGATCGGCTCGCTCTTGCTGTCCACCAGCTCGGCGTCGATGTCGAACAGGCCGTCATCGCGCAGAAACCCTTCGAAGGTGATCCTGCGGGTGTGGAGAGGTTTGCGGGGAGCCGGTGCGGGAAGGGTCATGCCGTGATTCTATTGACGCCCCGGGATCCGCCCCGAAGCCGGTGCCGCAGCCGTCACACCAGCCGGCGCAGCGGCTTTTTCTTCCAGACGCCGTAGAAGTAGCAAGTCTGCAGCGTCAGGCCGACGAGGTAGGTGGCGGGATGGGCCATCCAGATGCCGGGCAGGCCGTACATGCGGTTGAAGGTCCAGCCCAGCGGAAACAGCACGAAGGCCAGCAGGCTGAGCGAGATGGTGGTGGGAACCAGCACCGTGCCGCTGGCCCGCATCACGCCGGACAAGACGCTGCCCAGCCCGAGCAGCACGGCGCCCCAGACCGCGATGTGCAGCAGGCTCGCCGCCAGCTGCACGACCTCCGGGTCGGTGATGAACAGGCCGACGATGTGCGGCGCCAGCAGCGCGACCAGCACCGCCAGCCCGCCGGTCAGCGCGAGATTCATGCCCAGGCCGACGTGGGTCACGGCGTCCACCTGCTCCAGCCGGCCGCCGCCGATGGCCTGCGCGGCGAGCACCGAAGCAGTGATCGCGATCGACATCGCGGGGAACTGCACGTAAGCCATCACCTGGCTCACCGCGCCCCACGCTGCCGTGGCCTGCGAGCCGTGGCTGTTGACGATGCTCACCAGCGCCAGGTCGGCCAGCGAGCCGGTGATGAAGAAGAGGCCGGTGGGGACGCCCAGCTTCACCACCGGGCGCAGCAGCGCCGGCTGGATCCGCCAGTGCGGCCGGAAGGCGCGGTCGGGTGCCAGCGGATGGTGGCGACGCCGCAGGTGCCACGCCATCCAGCCCAGCGACAACAGCGTCGCCACCACCGTGGCCCAGGCGCCGCTGGTCACGCCCAGCGGTGGCAGCCCGGTCCAGCCGCGGATCAGCGTCGGTGTCAGCACCAGGATCACGCACGACGAGATCACCAGCGACAGCAGCGGTGTGACGGTGTCGCTGACGCCGCGCAGCACGGAAGCGGTGAGGATGGAGACAAACAGCAGCGGCAGGAAAGCCATCATCACGCGGGCGTACGCGATGGCGTCCGGCAGCACGTCGGCCGGCGTTCCCAGCAGCCGCAGCAGCGGACCGGCCAGCAGGAAGCCGAGGACGCCGATGACGGTGCCCAGCAGCGCGCCGGCGCAGAGCACGGTCCCCGCAATGGCGCGCACCCGCTCGATGTTCTGTGCGCCCCAGGCCTGGCCGGCCAGCACGGAGGCACCTGAGCCCAACCCGATCACGAAAGCGATGAACAGCATCAACAGCGGGAAGAACGCGGCGACGGCGGCCAGTGCGCCGATGCCCAGCATCTGGCCGATGTAGATGTTGTTGAGCGTTCCCGACAGCGCCTGCAGCATGTTGGTCAGCACCAGCGGTCCCAGGAACACCAGGAAAGTTCTCCAGAGCGGGCGGGGATTCGTTGCGGCGGCTTGCATGGTGAGCGGCCGAGTATGCATGAGCTCGCGCGCTGCGCTTAGACTGGCGGGCGAGCCCATCAAGGAGACATACATGACGGTTGAAACCCTGCCCATCGACCAGGCCATCCAGGCGAAACTGCTCGGCGTCGCCACCGGAACGCTGACCACGGTGCTGCTGAAAAAGGGCCTGCGCAACGTCTGGCTGCGTGGCACCATGCCGCTGGGGCCGGGCCAGCCGCGACTGGTAGGGCGGGCCTTCACCCTGCGTTTCGTCTCGTCGCGCGAAGACCTCGCAACGCCCGCGTCCTGGGGCTCGCCGATCTCGACCCGCGCCGCGATCGAGGCGATGGCGCCCGGCTGTATCGCGGTGGTCGGCGCGATGGGCGTGACCGACGCGGGCATCTTCGGCGACATCCTCTGCGCGCGGATGCAAAAGCGCGGCGTGGCCGGCCTGGTGACCGACGGCGTGGTGCGCGACATCGACGGCGTGCTGGCTACCGGCCTGCCGGTCTGGTGCCAGGGCACGGCCGCACCGGCCTCGGTCAACGCGCTGACCTTCGTCGGCTGGCAGGAGGCGATCGACTGCGGCGGGGTCGCAGTGTTTCCCAACGACGTGATCGTGGTGGACCGCGACGGCGCGGTGCTGATCCCGGCGGCGATGCTCGATGCCGTGGTCGATGCCGCGGTGGAGCAGGAGCGGCTCGAGGGCTGGATCATGAGCCAGGTCAACGCCGGTGTGCCGCTGCCGGGCCTGTACCCGCCGAACGCCGAGAATCAGGCCCGCTATGAGGCCTGGGCCACGCCCCGGCGCTGAACGGCCGTCCCGGCTGTCAGGCCGTTTCGGCGGCCAGCCCGGCGGCGCGCCGGACTTCGATGCGGATCTCTTCAGTCAGCCGCGCCTTCAGCGCCATGAACACCGGCGTGGTCTTGACCGAATAGTGACGCGGATGCGCGAGCGGCACCGGGATGTCGCACTTGATGCGGCCCGGCCGCGCGCTCATCACCACGACGCGGTTGCCCATGAAGATCGCTTCGTCGATGTCGTGCGTGACGAACAGCACGGTCTTGCGTTCCGCTTCCCAGATGCCCTGCAACAGCTCCTGCATCAGCTCGCGGGTCTGGTGGTCGAGCGCGCCGAAGGGCTCGTCCATCAACAGGATGCGCGGGTTGTTGGCCAGCGCCCGGGCCAGCGCCGTGCGTTGCTGCATCCCGCCGGAGAGCTGTTTGGGAAAGTGGTTCTCGAAGCCTTGCAGTCCGACCTTGACGATGAAGGGCCGGGCGATCGCATGCCGCTCGGGCAGCGCCAGGCCCTTTTCGCGCAGACCGAAGCACACGTTCTGCAGCACAGTGAGCCAGGGAAACAGCGTGTAGCTCTGGAACACCATGCCGCGGTCGGGACCGGGGCCGACCACCGGGCGGCCATCGAGCGCGATGCTGCCAGTGGTCGGCTGGTCGAGCCCCGCGACCAGCCGCAGCAGCGTGCTCTTGCCGCAGCCCGAGGGACCGAGGATGGTGATGAAGTCGTTTTCTTCGACGCCGAGGTCGGTGGCCTGCAGCGCCAGCGTGCCGCCGCTGACGCCGGGGAAGGTTCTGGAGACGCCGGTGATCTGGAGAGTGCTCATGACTTGCCCAGCTGCGCCCAGGGAAACAGTTTGCGATTGAACATCTTGAGCGCGTAGTCCGTCACCAGCCCGATGAGGCCGATCACGATGATGCCGAAGATGATCTGGTCGGTGGCCATCAGCGCCTGGCTGTCGGTGATCATGTGGCCGATGCCGCTGGAAGCGCCGATCAGCTCGGCGACGATCACATAGGTCCAGGCCCAGCCCAGCACCATGCGCAAGGTCTCGGCGATGTCCGGCGCGCTGCTCGGAAGCAAGACGCGGGCGACCACACCGCGGTCGCCCGCGCCCAGCGTGTAGGCCGCCTCCACCAGGTCGCGCCGGGTGTTGCCCACGCTCACCGCGATCATCAGCACCAGCTGGAAGAAGGAGCCGATGAAGATCACCGCCAGCTTCTGCGCTTCGCCGATGCCGGCCCACAGGATCAGCAGCGGAATGAAGGCCGACGCCGGCAGATAGCGGGCGAAGCTGACGAAAGGTTCGAAGAACGCCTCCACCGGCTTGTACGCGCCCATCAGCACGCCCAGCGGCACCGCGAGCAGGGCCGCGAGGGCGAAGCCGCCCAGCACCCGCCACACCGTCATGCCGATGTCGTAGCTGAAACCCTGGTGCGCCAGCAGGTCGTAGCCCGAGCGCACCATCGTCACGGGATCGGCCAGGAAAGTCTTGGAGACGATCCCGCCGAACGTGACGCCGGCCCAGAGGGCGAAGAACAGGACGAAGAAGGAGATGCCCAGCGCGATGCGCGCGGCGGCAGGGACCGGAACCAGAGGCTTCATGCTTGTTTTCTCCCTCCCCCGCCGGGGGAGGGTTGGGGTGGGGGCCGCTGCGGCCAGCCCTGTTACTTGAGGAACTGCGTGTCGGCCAGCTTGCCCATGTCCGGCAGGCTCTTGATGATGCCGGCTTCCATCAGCAGCTCCGCGGCTTCCTTGCTGAAGGCCGCGTGCTCGCCGGCGAAGAACTTCGCGTTGGCGGCGCGGTCCTGCCAGCGCAGGTACTTCGACGACGCCTCGAAAGCTTCGCCGCTTTGTTTCACGTCGGCGCCCATGATCTCGAAGCTTTTCTTCGGTTCCTTCTGGATCATCTCCAGGGCTTCGAAGTAGCTGTCGGCCAGTGCCTTGGCCGCCTTGGGGTTGTCGGCCAGGAACTTGGGCGTGCAGCCGAATGTGTCCATCACCATCGGGTAGTCCAGCGTGGTGGCGATGATCTTGCCGGCCTCGGGCTTGGCGCGGACGGCGCCCAGGTACGGCTCGTACGTCATCGCCGCATCGACGCCGGCCGTGCCCGCGATCATCGCGTTGGCGGCCGCCTGCGGTTCGAGGTTGACCACCTTCACGTCCTTGGTCGACATGCCGTTCTTCTTCAGGATCCAGGCCAGTGCGAAGTAGGGCGAGGTGCCGGGCGCGCTCGCGGCCACCGTCTTGCCCTTCAGGTCGCTGATCTTCGCGATGCCAGGCTTGACCACCATGCCGTCGGCGCCGTAGCTTTTGTCGAGCTGGAAGATCTGCGTGGTGGCGACGCCGTTGGCGTTCCACGCCACCCAGGTCTCGACTGTCGTCGCGGCGCACTGCACGTCGCCCGAGGCGATGGCGAGGTGCCTGTCCTTTTGCGGGATCTTCTTGATCGAGACGTCCAGGCCGTTCTTGCGGAAGATGCCGGCTTCCCTGGCCAGCGTCAGCGGCGCGAAGCCGGTCCAGCCCGAGATGGCGATGGCGACCTTGGTTTCCTGGGCGTGGACGCCGGCACAGGCCAGCGCGGCGAACGAAAGGGTCAGCAATTTTTTCATCATGGTTCTCCGTGAGGTGATTTCAAAATGTACGCAGGCTTCATGCCAGCCGCAATGCGTGCTTGTCCGGTCTATGATCTTTTCCCGTCTGTCGTCTTCGTTGCTCCATGCCCCAATTTCGTTTCATCTTCCGTTCGCACCTGCTGGCGCTGGCCGCCTTGCTCACTGGGCCTGCGCTGCACGCGCAGGAAGAAGTGCCCTTCATCACCACGCCCGACAACGTGACGCTGGAGATGCTGCGCGTCGCCAGCGTGGGACCGGGCGACCACGTGATCGACCTCGGCTCCGGCGACGGCCGCATCGTGATCCTGGCGGCGAAGCGCTTCGGCGCCACCGGGCTGGGCGTGGAGATCGTTCCGGAACTGGTGCAGCGGAGCATCGCCAGCGCGCGCAGCGCCGGCGTGGCCGAACGGGTGGCATTCAAGGTGCAGGATCTGTTCGAGACCGACCTCTCGCGTGCCACGGTGGTCACCATGTACCTGCTGAGCGAAGTCAACCTGAAGCTGCGGCCCGCGCTGCTCGCGCTCAAGCCGGGCACGCGCATCGTCTCGCACGACTGGGACATGGGCGACTGGAAGCCGGACCAGACCACGCTGGTGGCCGTGCCGGACAAGCAGGTGGGGCTGGAGAAATCGAGCAAGGTGCACCTGTGGGCGGTGCCGGCACACGTGGACGGCCGCTGGTGCGGCGCGGGTTTCCTGCGCGGCACCAGCCTGACGCTCAGCCAGCACTTCCAGGAATTCGAAGGCACGCTGGTGCGCGGCGACCGCACCCGCAACGTCGACGGCCGCATTGAAGGCACGACGCTGCGGACGTCGCGCGAAAGCGCCGGCCGTGCCGGCGAGCTGGTGCTGCAATTGCAGGGCGACCGGCTGCGCATCGTCACCGCCGGCGGTCCGCTGGTGTTGACTCAGGGCATGTCGTTTTTTCGCGCTGCCGGATCTGGCTGCTGAGGCGGGCGCAGCGTTCTTCATCCCAGCCTCAACGCGAGCAGCGCGGGAATGTCGGCCTCGGTGGCGTGGCCGACCGCACCCGATGCCACCAGGTGGTGTACCGCCTCGATGTCGCGCGCCAGGCTGCGGTCCTGTATCATCGCCGGCGACACGCTGCGCAGCAGCCGCAGCACGTTCTCCAGCGCCGGCGCGCTCCTGAGCGGCCGCAGGAACTCGATGCCTTGCGCCGCGGCCAGCAGTTCGATCGCGACAATGTGGGCGGAGTTGCGCAGCATCGGCTGCAGCCGCCGCGCCGCGAAGGTGGCCATGCTGACGTGGTCCTCCTGGTTGGCGGAGGTCGGCAGGCTGTCGACGCTGGCCGGATGCGCCAGCGACTTGTTCTCCGAGGCGAGTGCCGCCGCCGTCACGTGCACGATCATGAAGCCGGAATTCAGTCCCGGCTCGGGCGTCAGGAATGGCGGCAGGCGCGACACCGCCGGGTCCACCAGCATGGCGATGCGGCGCTCGGCGATGGCGCCGATCTCGGCGATGGCGACGGCCAGTGCGTCGGCCACCAGCGCCACCGGTTCGGCGTGGAAGTTGCCGCCGGACAGCAGTGCCTCGCCGTCCGCAAACACCAGCGGGTTGTCGGTGACGGCATTTGCTTCGCGCACCAGCACCTGGGTGGCGTAACGGATCTGGTCCAGACAGGCTCCCATCACCTGCGGCTGGCAGCGCAGGCAGTACGGGTCCTGCACGCGGTCGTCGTGTTCCAGGTGCGATTGCCGGATGCCGCTGCCGGCCAGCAGCGCCCGGTAGGCGGCCGCACATTCGATCTGCCCCGGCTGGCCGCGCACGGCATGGATGCGCGGGTCGAACGGCCCGTCGCTGCCGCGCGCGGCGTCCAGTGTCAGCGCGCCGGCAATCACGGCCGCATCGAACAGCCGCT
>JACMQP010000603.1 GCA_014376915.1 Ramlibacter sp. | reverse complement strand
CTGGTGGTGCACCACATGGGCGCCCCAGAACAGCGCGCATTCGTGGCCGGCGCCGTGCAGCCAGTAGTAGCAGAAGTCGTAGAACACCAGGGCCAGAGGCCAGCCGTACCTGCTGGTCCAGAACCCGTGCGCCTGGTCGACCGGCACCAGCGAGACGGTCGTGTAAACGGCGCCGTAGATGCCGACCCGCAGCAGCCGGGTGAAGACCTTGGTGGTCTCGCTCAGCATGCCCAGGCTGATGCTGTTGATCGCGTCGGCCAGACGGTAGGTGTTGCGCTTCTTTTTCCAGCCCCAGGCGAGCTCGAGCACGATCAGCGCGAGAAACACCGGCGTGGCGAGGACGATGATCTGGGACGGGCTCATCGGGTCCCCACGCCCAGCAAAGCCTGACTGCCGCCCGAAGGGGAGTTCGCTTGCTTGCAGCGGTTCGACGCAGCGCTCATGGTCGGCCCATTTTCACGGGACTCAGGTCAGCGCGCCTCTGGCATCAACCCTGATGATCCGTTCGACCTTGCCGGCCCGCAGCCCGCCGGTCACGCCGACCATTGTGTCGTGCAGATTGACGGTGGGGTCGCAGTGGCCGGGAATCAGCCAGAGCGTTTGTCCCAGCGCCGGCAGCTCCGCCCCGGGCTGGGTGGCACGCAAAATGCCGTGCTCGTCGCCGCCATTGAAATACTCCAGCTGCGCCTCGGCCCCAAGGCTGTGGACCCTGGGCAGGCCGGAGTCGATGGCATGGCTTTTGTGGCCGGCATCGCACACCGCATGCTCGCCGCCAGCGCTCATCACCTGGGTCTTGACGAACAGGGCGTGTTCGAACTGGGGTTGGGCCGGGTCGCGCTCGTTCTTCGCGTAGTCGGCGTCCATGAACAGGAACGAGCCGGCCTGCAGCTCGCCGAAGACGCCGCTGGCGGCTTCCAGCACGAAGCTGCCGGTGCCGGCGCCAGTCACTAGATCTACCGTGATGCCTTCGGCTTCGATCAGCTTGCGGGTGCGCTCAACGTCCTGCACCACCGAGCCGACCGCGTCACGCCGCTGCTGCGGGGTGCGCAGGTGCTGAGCGCTGCCGTTGTAGGCCTGCAAGCCGGCGAAGCGCAGCGCGGGGTGCTTGCGGATCTCGTGCGCCAGCGCGACCGCAGGTTCGCCCGGTCGCACGCCGCAGCGGCCCTGGCCGACGTCGATCTCGACGAACACGTCGATCACCGCCGGGATGCCGGTGCTGGCGCGCCGTTCGTTCATCGCCTGGGCCAGCCGCGTGATGCCTTCCGCGCTGTCCACGGCGATCGCCAGCTGGCCGCTTTCCGCCGTCAGCAAGTGCGCCAGCGCGGCCACCCGCGCCAGCTTGTGCGGCGCGATCACTTCGTTGCTGATGTAGACGTTGTTGACGCCGCCGGCCACCATGGCCTCGGCCTCGGCGGTCTTCTGGACGCAGACGCCGACCGCGCCCGCCTGCATCTGCAGCTTGGCCAGCGCCGAACTCTTGTGCATCTTGGCGTGCGGGCGCCAGCGGATATCGTGCTTCTTGGCGAATTCGGCCATCCGCGCCAGATTGCGCTTCATCGCATCAAGGTCGAGCACCAGGGCCGGCGTGTCGATGGCCTCGACACTCTGGCCGATCAACAGTCGCAAGGCTTCAGAAAGAGGTGTTTTCGTCGGTTGGTTCATCGTCCAGATGCTGGGTGTCGGACCAGCCGACGAGGGTAAAGCCCTGGGGCGTCCACAACAGGCGGTTGATCGCCCCGTTGGGCAGCTGCCAGGTGCGGGGCGAGTTCACTTCCTGGCCGGTGGCGATCCGGTACAGCGTGTCGAGCACTCCGCCGTGGGCCACCACGACGATCTGTTCGCCCGGGTGCCGGGCCGCCAGGTCTTTCATGGTCTGGGTCACGCGTTCGCGCAGTTGCAGGAGCGATTCTCCGCCTTCGGGCGGCGCCCACTCGGGCAGGCGCTTGCGCCAGTTCTGCGCGTGGTCCGGCCAGGTTTCCCTGATCTCGTCGAAAGTCTTGCCCTCGAAGATGCCGAAGCTGCGCTCGCGCAGGCCTTCGTTGGCAATGACGGGGATGCCGACCGCCTCGGCGATCGGCTGGGCGGTCTGGTGCGCGCGCCCGAGGTCACTGGAATAGACGGCGCTGATCTTTTCGCCTTTGAGCGCGGCGCCGACGCGGCTGGCCTGCCAGCGGCCGGTCTCATTGAGGTCGATGTCCCTCTGGCCCTGGATGCGCGAGTCGACGTTCCAAGAGGTTTCCCCGTGGCGAACGGCAATGATTCGGGTGGCTTCCATTGACGGCCATTTTATTGGCCTGTCGGCACCGCCGCAGGAAATGCGTCGCGATCTGTGTCGCTGATGCAATAACGCGGGGTCGCGGCGCCTAGTTTCCAACCTTGGTGTTGACCAGGCGCACCCCGGACGGGGCCTTGGGGAAGCCCTGCAGGGCAGCTTCGAACATGGCCGGCAGCACCTGCGCGTTGTCGCTCCAGGGCCCGTCGTTGACGGCGTGGGTCTCGTACACGACGCGGTTGGACGGCAGTTCGCGCATCACGATGCCCACTTCCCGGTGGAACCAGGGCGTTTCCAGGCGTGGGAACGGTCCGCCAAAGCCGTGGCGGCCCCAGCCGTGGAAACCGTCCCAACTGTCCCACGGGTCGGCCCATGGCGACTGCGCCCGCTGGACCCGCGTCGTCACTTCGACGCCGTATTGGGGCGCAGCATCGTCACGGCGCAGTCCGGCCTTGAACAGGGCCGGGTCGGCCAGCGCCTCGACCTGGGACTGGAACGGAAAGGCCTGTTGCGACGGCAGTCGCTCGAAGCGATAGGCCGGGTTGGCCGGCAGCGTTGCCAGGGTGGAAAAGGACTGGACGCTGTTGTCCAGAACATAACTGGTCGCGCAACCGGCCAGCGCGACTGCCGCCAGCACCCCGATCGCGACCGCACGCAGCACCGACTTGGACATGTATGACCTCAGATCCTGATGACTTGAAGACCGGGCAGGGCCGTGGCGACGGGCATCTCCGGGCGGTCGAAGGCCTTGTCGCCATCGTCGCAGGGCACGCCCGTGACCTTCAGACCCTTGAAGTCGTACCGTGTTCCGTCGGCGAGGTGCGAAGGAACCACATTTTGTAACGCCGCGAACATAGTCTCGACCCGGCCCGGGTGCTTCTGGTCCCACTCGCGAAGCATCGCGCCCACCTGCTTGCGCTGCAGGTTCTCCTGGCTGCCGCACAGCGTGCACGGAATGATCGGGAACTGCCGGTGCTCAGCCCAGCGCACCAGGTCCTTCTCGGCGACGTAGGCCAGCGGCCGGATCACGATGTGCCTGCCGTCGTCGCTCACCAGCTTGGGCGGCATGCCCTTGAGCTTGCCGCCGAAGAACATATTGAGAAAGAAGGTCTGCAGGATGTCGTCGCGGTGGTGGCCCAGCGCTATCTTGGTGGCACCCAGTTCGTCGGCGACCCGGTACAGGATGCCCCGGCGCAGCCGCGAACACAGGCTGCACATCGTCTTGCCCTGGGGAATCTTGTCCTTGACGATCGAATAGGTGTCCTGCCGCTCGATGTGGAAAGGCACGCCGGTCCTGGCCAGGTACTCCGGCAGCACATG
>JACMQP010000602.1 GCA_014376915.1 Ramlibacter sp. | reverse complement strand
GCGATCATCTCGATCTCGACGCAAGCGCCCATCGGAATCTGGGCGACGCCGAACGCGCTGCGGGCATGCTGGCCGGCGTCGCCGAACACGATGGCGAGCAATTCGCTGGCGCCGTTGGTCACCAGGTGCTGCTCGGTGTAGTCGCTTGTCGAATTGACCAAACTCATCAGCTTGACGATGCGCTTGACCTTGTTCAGATCGCCGATGGCCGCGTGCAGCGTCCCGAGCAGGTCCACGGCAATCGCGCGCGCGGCATGCTTGCCCTCGTCGGTGCTCATGTTCTTGCCCAGTTGTCCGACCCAGGCCCTGCCGTCCTTCCTGGCGATATGGCCGGACAGGAAGACCAGGTTGCCGGTCCGCACGAACGGCACATAGGCGGCGGCCGGAATCGACACGGGCGGCAGGGTGATGCCCTGGTCCTGCAATTTGTCGTAAACGCTCATGGGAGGCTCCTGAAGTGTTGGGGACAAAGCTGAAGGCCTGTCCGCAAGGTTGCTCTAAGCGGGTGGGGAGCGAATTGTAGAAGCTACGGCGGCGGCGCCGGGCCGGCCGCGGCTTCGACCGGCGCCACGGTAACGCCGACGCGCAGCGTGTGGCTGGCGCCGCCGTGAATGACACCGCGAATCGGCGAGACGTCCGAGTAGTCGCGGCCGATCGCGAGGC
Source organism: Ramlibacter sp. (assembly GCA_014376915.1). The sequence continues at coordinate 2,804 of JACMQP010000602.1, read as the reverse complement.
GAACATAGTCCGCGCCGGGCATCCGGTCGTTGGTCGGGTCGAGGTCGGCCCAGGCGCCGGCCGTCCCGACCCTGCCCGGCAGGTACAGCGAGACCCAGGCGTGCGACGCATCGCTGCCGACCAGCCGCGGCTGGCCCGGCGGCGGGTCGGTCAGCAGGTAGCCGCTGACGTACCGCGCCGGCAGGCCCAGGCTGCGCAGGCAGCCGAGCATGATGTGGGCGAAGTCCTGGCACACGCCCTTGCGCAGTGCCAGCGCGTCCAGCGCCGGCGTGCTCACGTCGGTCGCCTCGGCCTCGTAGTCGAAGTCGCGGTGGATGCGCTGCATCAGTTCGCTGGCCGCTTCCCACAGGGGCCGGCCGGGCGTGAAACAGGGCCGGGCGTAGGCCAGGAAGTTCTCGTGCCGGGGCACGTACGGCGAGGCGAAGACGAATTCGGTGGCCGGGTCCCAGGCGGCCTTGCGGTGGTAGCGCATGCGTTCGCGCGCCACCTCCCAGGGCAGGCTGTCGACCGGTTCGACCGCGTCGCGGGTGGCGACGACGCTGTCAGCGACGACGGTGAGCTCGTCGTGTGTGCTCGACAGGCTGAAAAAGGCGCGAGTGTTGCCGTAGACATCGGTCGTCTCGCTCTGAAGTGCCGGCGCGGGCGTGATCACCAGCTGGTGGCTCAGCACCTGCTGCAAGGCGTCGTGGCGCGGCTTCAGGTGCGCCATGTGCTGCGCGGTCTTGACCGGCGGCACATAGTCGTACGCGGTTTCATGGATGACCCGAAGCAGCATTTTCAGGCACCCACGCTGTGGCGGGCTTCGCCGGAGTGGGTGAAGTAGCGCGCGCCGATGTCGTCGGACAGCTTGTAGGCGGCGTCGCTGCATTGCGCCAGCAGATCGATCAGCCCGGCGTAGTTGCCGGTGGCGTCGCGCTGGCAGATCGCTTCGAGCGACCATGCCTGCGGATCGGGCACGGTCAGAGCGATCTCGGGCATCTTGCCCGGCGCACTGCCGGCCAGCTTGGCCAGCCGCCCGCGCAGCGTCTGCGCCACCCAGCCGAGCGAACGGGGGTTGTCGCGGTCCAGCACCAGCAGCTCGAGCAGGGCGGGGATGTCGTGCCGCTGCTGGTACTGCGCGTGGAAGGTGATGGTGCTGTCGAACAGCGCGATCAGCGCCTCGAAGCCGCCTTCGTCGAACGCCGCGCCGGTCTCGAAGGCGTGGGCCAGCGCCGACGCCAGGAAGCCGAGGCGCTCGAGGTGGCGGCCGCTGGAGAGCAGGCGCCAGCCGTCGTCGCGGGTCATGCGGTCGGTCTGGGCGCCGGTCATCGCCGCGGTGTGGCCCAACAGGTTTTCCAGCGAGCGCAGCGCGTCCACCGAGGAGTAGTCGCCTTCGTCGTTGAAGCAGGCGCACTCCACCAGAAACTGCTCCTCGGCCCGCACGATGCCGTTCCACTGTTCCAGCGACAGCCGCTCGCGTACTGCCGAGGCGGCGTTGCGCAGGCCGTTCAGGCTATAGCCGACGCTGTGCTGCTCGGGGTCGCCCAGCGCGCAGATCAGCGACCGCTCGAACACGCGCCGCGCCTGCGCCGGTGGTGGCACCGCGGGCAACACCAGCGCGTGGGCGATGGCCAGCTCGCCCAGCCACGCCAGCAGCGGTTGCGAATTCTGGTCTTCGCCGTTCAGGCTTGCCAGCGTGAGGCGTGCCAGCCGGGTGGTGTTCTCGGTGCGCTCGGTGTAGCGGCCCAGCCAGAACAGGTTCTCGGCGGCGCGGCTGGTCGTGCTGCGGCTGCGGTGCGACACGGTGGCAGCCGGCTGATCGTGCTGCAACAGGCTGGTCGCATCGACCTCGCCACGCGTCATCACCCAGCTGTCGGCGCTGCTGCCGCCGCGCTGCATCGAAGCGATATCCAGTTCGGCGCTGGCGATCCGCGTCAGGCCGCCGGGCAGCACCTGCCACGAGCGCGGCCCGTCGGAAACCGCGAACACCCGCAGCATCAGCGAGCGCGGCAGGATCCGGTCGCTGCCGTGGGTGCTGCGCCAGGTCGGCATCTGCGACAGCGGCAGGTACGCCTGCAGCGTGTGTTCGTCACCCTCGCGCACGATCCGGCCGGCCCATTCGTCCCGCTCGCGCTGCGACAGGGTCTTGCCCAGCACGGCGCCGGTGCCGGGGCTGGCGTAAGTCGGCTTGACAACCGATTCGCCCAGCTGCGGCAGCGCCGCCTCCATCGCCGCGCGCTCGCCGCACCACCAGGTCGCGAGCGACGGCAGCTCCAGTTCTTCCTTCAGCAGGTGCCGCGACAGCGCCGGCAGGAAGCCGAGCAGGGCCGTCGATTCCAGGTAGGCGGTGCCGGGCGCGTTGGCCACCAGCACGTTGCCGGCCCGGATCACCTGCAGCATGCCGGGCACGCCGAGGCGCGAATCGCTGCGCAGTTCCAGCGGGTCGAGGAACTCGTCGTCCAGCCGTTTGATGAGGCCATGGACCGGCTCCAGGCCCTTGAGCGTCTTGAGGTACAGGCGCTGGTCGCGGACCGTCAGGTCGCTGCCCTCGACCAGGGTCAGGCCCAGGTAGCGGGCCAGGTACGCGTGCTCGAAATAGGTTTCGTTGTACGGTCCCGGTGTCAGCAGCACGATGCGCGGTTCGCTCTGGGTCGGGCACATCTGCTTGATGCCGTCGATCAGCGCCCGGTAACTCGCTGCCAGCCGCTGCACGTTCAGGTCCTGGAACGCCTCGGGAAACAGCCGCGAGGTGACCAGCCGGTTCTCCAGCAGGTAGCCCAGGCCCGAGGGCGCCTGGGTCCGCTGCGACACCACCCACCAGTGGC
>JACMQP010000115.1 GCA_014376915.1 Ramlibacter sp. | reverse complement strand
CGAGGCCCGGGCGATCCCGCGCGAGCGGCTGGAGGCGACCGATCGCGTGTCGCTGGACCTGTTCATCGGCCGCATGGAGCGCCAGGTCGAAGAGCAGGCGTTTGCCGGCTATCGCAGCCTCAGCCTGAGCGCGCTGGGCGGCGTGCAGTCGAACTTCTCCGAATTGCTCAAGGCCAGCCCGGTATGGGAGCGCCGGCAGGTCGAGCAGATGCTGCGCCGGATGGCGGCTTACCCGGCGCAGATGGAGCAGGAAATCGCCGGCCTGCGGCGCGGGATGGCGCTCGGATGGGTCACCTCCCGGGACGTGCTCGACCGGGTGCTGGCGCAGATCGACGAACAGCTGCCGGCTGACGTCGAGGCCGGGCCGTATTACGCGCCGTTCCTGAAACTGGGCAGCGACCTCCCGGCCGCCGAGCGCGCAGCGCTGCAGGCACAAGGCCGGGCGGCGATCGGGCGTCACGTGGTTCCCGCCATGCGCCAGCTGCGCGCCTTCGTTGCCGACGAGTACCTGCCGCGTGCGGCCGCCGATGGCGCGATGCGCAACTACCCCGATGGCGACCGCGTGTACGACATGGTGGTGCGCCACCAGACCACCACCGGCCTGTCGCCAGCCGAGATCCACGCCATCGGCCAGCGCGAACTGGCGCGGCTGCGCAGCGAAATGGAAGCGGTGATGCGCGAGACGAAGTTCGCCGGCGACTTTCGGCAGTTCATCGACTACCTCAACACCGATCCGAAGTTCTTCCACGCCAGCCCCGAGACGCTGCTGGCCGGCTACCGCGATATCGCCAAACGCATCGACGCGGAGTTGCCCCGGTTGTTCGCCGAACTGCCGCGCGCGCCCTATGGCGTGCGGGCGATGCCCGATTTCCAGGGACCTGACGCCGCCGAGTACTACAACGGGCCGGCTCTGGACGGCAGCCGCGCCGGCTACTTCAACGCCAACGCGCTGGGCTGGCGCAGCCGCCCGACCTGGCGTATGGCCACGCTGACCGCGCATGAAGCCGTGCCTGGCCACCACCTGCAGATCGCGCGCGCCACCGAGTTGCGGGCACTGCCGCAATTCCGCCGTGGCGGCGGCTTCACCGCCTACGTTGAGGGCTGGGCCGTGTATGCCGAGACGCTCGGGCGCGAGATCGGGCTCTACGACGATCCCTACAGCCTGTTCGGCCACCTGCAGTGGCAGGCGTTCCGGGCCGCCCGGCTGGTGGTGGACACCGGCATCCACCGCATGGGGTGGTCGCGGCAGCAGGCGATCGACTTCATGGTGGAGCGCACCGGCTTCGGCCGCGGCTTCGTGACGGCCGAAGTGGATCGCTACACCTCCATCCCCGGCCAGGCCCTGGGCTACATGATCGGCAAGCTGAAGATCGACCAGCTGCGCGACCGGGCCAGGGCGAACCTGGGCGAGCGCTTCGACCTGCGGCGCTTCCACAACGCCGTGATCGACCAGGGCGCGCTGCCGCTGGACACGCTGGAGAAGGTAATCGACGAATGGATCGTCACGCAGAAGGAAAGCGGATCATGAGCCTGTTGAATCGTCCCCTCGCGCTGTTGGCTGCCGTGCTGGCGCTGGCCGCTCCCCTTGCCAGGAGCCAGCCGGTCGAGATCGCGATCCCCGACATTCCATACACGAAGTTCGTGCTGAAAAACGGCCTGACGCTGCTGGTGCACGAGGACCACAAGCTGCCGGTGGTGGCTGTCAACACCTGGTACCACGTCGGGTCCAAGAACGAGACGCCCGGCAAGACCGGCTTTGCCCACCTGTTCGAGCACCTGATGTTCAGCGGCAGCGAGAACTTCGACAAGACCTATCTGTCGGCCCTGAGCGGGATCGGCGCGACCAGCCTGAACGGTACGACCAGCAACGACCGCACCAATTATTTCCAGAACGTGCCGACCTCGATGCTCGATTACGCGCTGTTCGCCGAAAGCGACCGGATGGGCCACCTGCTCGGGGTGCTCGACCAGAAGAAGCTGGACCTGCAGCGCGGCGTGGTGCAAAACGAAAAGCGGCAGGGCGAAAACCAGCCTTACGGCGTGCTGCGCGAGATCCTGCCGCCCAATCTGTATCCGCCGGGCCATCCCTATTCGTGGCCGGTGATCGGCTCGATGAAGGACCTGGAGGCGGCCTCGATGGCCGACGTGCAGCAATGGTTTCGCACCTACTACGGTCCCAACAACGTGGTGCTGGTGCTGGCCGGCGACATCACGCCCGAGGTGGCGCGGCAGAAGGTCGAGAAGTACTACGGCGACATCCCGCCCGGCCCGCCGCTGGCGAAGCACCAGGCGTGGATCGCCAAGCGCAGCGGGACCCAGCGCTTCGTGGCGCAGGACCGGGTGCCGCAGGCTCGCCTGTACCGGATCTGGAACGTGCCGGGCGCCAATACGCCCGAGGGCGCCTTGCTCGACCTGGGCGCCCAAGTGCTGGGTGGCGGCAAGACCTCGCGGCTATACCAGCGACTGGTTTACCGCGACCAGCTCGCCACCAGCGCCACGTCTTCCAACGACGTCGACGAGATCGCGGGCAGTTTCGACCTGACGCTGACGGCCCGCCCGGGCGGCGACCTGCGCAAGGTGGAAAGCGCGGCCGACGAGGAAGTGCGCAGCCTGCTGCGCTCCGGTCCCACGGACGCGGAATTGCAGCTCGCCAAGACCGTCATCCTGGCGCGCTACGCACGCATCACGGAGCGCGTGGGCGGCTTCGGCGGCAAGAGCGACCTGCTGGCCTCCTGCATGACGTACACCGGCAATCCCGACTGCTACAAGATCTACCTCCGGCAGATCAAGGCCGCCACGCCGCAAGCGGTGCGCAAGGCGATGAACGACTGGCTGGCCGACGGCGACTTCGTGCTCGACGTCCAGCCGTATGCGGCGGGTCCGGCCAGCGCCGCCAGCCTCGATCGCAGCAAGGGTGCGCCGCTCGGCCAGCCGGAAGCGCTCAAGCTTCCGCCGATGCGCGAGGCCGTGCTCTCGAACGGGCTGAAGGTGGTGCTGGCCGAGAGCCATGCCGCGCCGGTGGTCAATCTGTCGCTGCTGGTCGATAGCGGCTTCGCGGCCGATCCGGCTGACCTGCCAGGCCTGACCAGCGTCACGCTGCGCATGATGGAGGAGGGGACGCAGAGCCGCAGCGCGAAGCGGATCGCCGAGGAACTCGAAGCGCTCGGCGCATCGGTCAGCACCAGCGCCAACCTGGACGGCGTGTCCCTCTCCATGAACGCCCTCACGGTCACGCTGCCGCGCGCGATCGACATCTATGCCGACATGGTGCTCCATCCCGCGTTCGCCGCGGGCGACCTCGAGCGGATCCGCAAGGAGCAGCTGGCCGGCATCGAGCGGGAGAAGACCAACCCGCAGACGATGGCGATGCGCGTCCTGCCGGCGTTGCTGTACGGCAAGGACCATGGCTACGCGCACCCGACCTCGGGCACCGAAGCCGCCGTCGGCCGCATCGCCCGCGACGACCTGGTGCGCTACCACGGAACCTGGTTCCGGCCCAACAACGCGACGTTGCTGGTCGTCGGCGACACCACGCTCGCCGCCGTGATGCCGCTGCTGGAAAAGGCGTTCGCCGGCTGGAGCGCCGGTGTTGCGCCGGCCAAAAGCCTCGGGCAGGCCCGCGTGGCGCAACAGACCACGGTCTACCTGATGGACCGGCCCGGTGCGCAACAGAGCGTGATCTACGGCGCGCAGCTGGTACAGCCCGTCACGCCGCAGGAGCGCGTCCAGCTGCAGGTGGTGAACGGCATCTTCGGCGGCACCTTCAGCTCACGCATCAACATGAACCTGCGCGAGGACAAGCACTGGTCGTACGGTGTCTTCAGCCAGATCGTGCCGGCCGTGGGCCAGCGCACCTTCCTGATGCGCTCGCCGGTGCAGACCGACAAGACCCGCGAGGCGCTGCAGGAACTGGTGCGCGAGTACGGCGACATGGCCGGGGCCCGGCCGATCGCCGCGCCCGAACTGCGCGAGGCGCAGGAGCGGGAAGCGCTCGGCTTGCCCGGATCGTTCGAGACCGCCGGGCAGTTGAGCAGTGCCTATGCGAACGTCTTGCAGTACCGCCTGCCGCCGGACTTCTACGACACGTACACGCCGACTGTCATGGCGCTGACACCGGAGCAGGCCAACGCACTGGCTCGGCGGACCATCGCTCCTGACCGGCTGGTCTGGGTGGTGGTCGGCGACATGAGCAAGGTGGAAACTGGAATCCGCGACCTCAAGCTGGGGCCGGTCCACAAGATCGACGCCGACGGCAATCCGGTGAAGTGAGGCGCGCCCGGCGCCTCAGGCCCGGTGGTAGCCGGTGACCCGCTCGGCCTCGTTCTTCGAGCCTAAGATCACCGACACCCGCTCGTGCAACTTGTGCGGCTGGATGTCCAGGATGCGCTGCTTGCCGTTGGTGGCGGCGCCGCCGGCCTGTTCGACCAGCCAGCCCATTGGGTTGGCCTCGTACATCAGGCGCAGCTTGCCGGGCTTGTCCGGCTCGCGCTTGTCCCACGGGTACATGAAGATGCCGCCGCGCGTGAGGATGCGGTGCACGTCGGCCACCATCGAGGCGATCCAGCGCATGTTGAAGTCCTTGCCGCGCGGGCCATCCTTGCCTTGCAGGCACTCGTCGATGTAGCGGCGCACCGGGGCGTCCCAGTGCCGCATGTTGCTCATGTTGATCGCGAATTCCTTGGTGTCCTCGGGAATGCGGATGCCTTCCTGGGTCAGCACGAACGAACCCTGCTCGCGGTCCAGCGTGAACATGGCGACGCCGTCGCCGACGGTCAGCACCAGGGTGGTCTGCGGGCCGTAGACGCAATAGCCGGCCGCGACCTGCTGGCGCCCGGGCTGCAGGAAGTCGCCCTCGTCCACGCCGCGGTCGCCTTCGGGCATCTTGAGCACGCTGAAGATGGTGCCGATGCTGACGTTGACGTCGATGTTGCTGGAGCCGTCGAGCGGGTCGAACAGCAGCAGGTATTCGCCCTTCGGGTAACGGTTGGGCACCACGTAGATGCCCTCCATTTCCTCGGAGGCCATGGCCGCCAGGTGGCCGCCCCATTCGTTGGCTTCGATCAGCACCTCGTTGGCGATGATGTCCAGCTTCTTTTGCATCTCGCCCTGGACGTTCTCGGTCTCGGCCGAGCCCAGCACGCCGCCGAGCGCGCCCTTGTTGACGGCCTGGCTGACGCTTTTGCAGGCCCGCGCCACCACCTCGATCAGCAGCCGTAGCTGCGACGGGATGTGCCCGTGAACGCGCTGCTGTTCGACCAGGTAGCGGGTGAGTGAAATCTTCTGGGGCATGCGGACTCCTAGTCGGCGAGAGCGCGTGTGACGACCTCGCGCACGTCGTTGCTCAGGTCGGGTTTGGCCGCGACCCGGGCAATGGCTTCGCGGGCCGCGCCGCGCAGCGGCTCCACCAGCTTCTTCCAGCGGTCCAGGGCACGGGCGAGGCGTGCGGCGACCTGCGGGTTGGTGGCGTCGAGTTCCAGCACGCGGTCGCTCCAGTACACGTAGCCCGCCGCGTCGGTGCGGTGGAAGGCGCCCGGATTGGCGCTGCAGTAGCTGAAGATCACGCTGCGCGCGCGGTTGGGGTTGCGCATGTTGAAATCCGGGTGGTTCATCAGCTGCTTCACTGCCGGCAACACGTTGCCGCCGCGGTCCGGCGCGCCGGCCTGCAGCGCGAACCACTTGTCCAGCACCAGCGGTTCGTTCTTGAACAGCGCGTGAAAGCGCTGCAGCGCCGGCGCCGCCAGTTCGTGGCCGCTGATCACCAGCGCCGACAGCGCGTTGAAGCGGTCGGTCATGTTGCCCGCGTCCTTGAATCGCTGATAAGCCTTGCCGGGCCAGACGGTGTCCGCACTCGGGCGTGCCGCTAGGCACAGGTGCGTCAGCGCCATGCCGGCCAGCCCGCGGCGACCCGACGACACCGGGTCCGGCGAGTAGCCGCCGGTGTCGCTGTTCTCCTCGTATGCCGACTGCCAGTCGGACTGCAGCGCCTGCGCCAGCTGCTGGCGCATCGCCTCCCGCACGACGTGGATGCGCTGCGGATCGACTTCCTGCAGTTGTTCCCCAAGGTAGGTTTCGCCCGGCAAGGTGAGCACCAGTTCCTTGAACGCGGCGTCGAGCGTGGGATGGCGCAGGATGCTGCGCATGGCGTCGACGTACGGCTGGTCGAGTTCGATCTGCTGCGCCGACAGCCCGGCCTGACCGATGAAGGCCAGCGCGCGGTTGACGGCCAGCCGCTGGCCTGCTTCCCAGCGGTTGAACGGGTCGCCGTCGTGGGCCAGCAGCGTTAGCAACTGCGCATCGGTGTAGTCGTACTCGAGGATCACCGGCGCCGAGAAGCCGCGCAGGATCGACGGCACCGGCTCGCCCGACAGGCCCGGGAAGGTCAGTGTTTCGCTGGCCTGGGTCAGCACGTGCATGCGGCTGGAGAGCTCGGCGCCGCCGGCGTCCAGCAGGCCGAGACCGACCGGGATCACGAACGGTTCCTTCTGCGCCTGGCCGGGCGTGGCCGGGCAGCTTTGCGACAGCGTCAGCCGGTACTCGCCGGTCGGGGCGTCGTACTGCGTTACCGCCTTCACGCGCGGCGTGCCGGCCTGGCTGTACCAGCGCTTGAACTGCGGCAGCAGCTGCTCGAACTGCGAGCCCGGGTTGGCGTCGGCGATGGCCTGGGCGAAGTCGTCGCAGGTCACGGCGTGGCCGTCGTGGCGCTGGAAGTACAGCGTCATGCCCTTGGCGAAACCCTCGCGCCCGACCAGCGTCTGCATCATGCGCACGACCTCGGCGCCTTTTTCGTACACCGTGACGGTGTAGAAATTGTTGATCTCCAGGTACTGGTCAGGCCGCACTGGGTGCGCCATCGGGCCGGCGTCCTCGGGGAACTGCGCCGTGCGCAGCACGCGCACGTCCTCGATCCGCTTGACCGCGCGGGCCGATTCTTCGCCGGCCAGGTCCTGCGAGAACTCCTGGTCGCGGAACACCGTCAGGCCTTCCTTGAGCGAGAGCTGGAACCAGTCGCGGCAGGTGACGCGGTTGCCGCTCCAGTTGTGGAAGTACTCGTGGCCGACCACCGACTCGATGTTGGAGAAGTCGGTGTCGGTGGCCGTCGCCTGGCTGGCCAGCACGTACTTGGTGTTGAAAATGTTCAGGCCCTTGTTCTCCATCGCGCCCATGTTGAAGTCGCTGGTGGCGACGATCATGAAGCGCTCCAGATCGAGCGACAGGCCGAAGCGCGCTTCGTCCCAGGCCACAGAGTCCATCAGCGAATTCATCGCGTGCTCGGTCTTGTCCAGGTCGCCGGGCCGCACGTAAACCTGCAGCAGGTGCTCCTTGCCGGCGCGCGAGGTGATGCGTTGCTCGCGGCACACCAGCGAGCCGGCCACCAGCGCGAACAGGTAGCTGGGCTTGCGAAAGGGGTCCACCCACCGGGCGAAGTGGCGGCCGTCCTCCAGCGCGCCCTGTTCGACCAGGTTGCCGTTGGACAGCAGCACCGGGTACTGCAATTTGTCGGCGCGCAGCATGACGGTGTAGCTGGCCATCACGTCCGGCCGGTCCAGGAAATAGGTGATGCGGCGGAAGCCCTCGGCCTCGCACTGGGTGAAGAACGAGTCGTTGCTGACGTACAGGCCCATCAGCTTGGTGTTCTTGGCCGGCGCGCAGGTGGTGAAGATCTCCAGCTCGAACGGCTGGTCGCCCTCCGGCAGGTTCTCCAGCACCAGCTGGCCGCCGTCGATCTTGAACGACGTGCCCTGGCCGTTGACCAGCACGCGCGACAGGTTCAACTCCTCGCCGTCCAGCCGCAGCGGCTGCGCCGCCACATCCGGGTTGCGCCGCAGCTTCATCTTGTTCAGAACGCGGGTCTTGGCCGGGTCCAGGTCGAAGCACAGGTCGACGGTGTCGATCCAGAACGCCGGCGCCTGGTAGTCGGCACGGTAGATCACGCTGCTTTGTCCATCACGCATCAAGTGTCTCCAGGAAATTCGTTGTCATTGTTGGTGTGCATCACACGCCCTGCTTGAGCGAGGCTTCGATGAACTGGTCCAGGTCGCCGTCCAGCACCTTCTGCGTCGCCGACACCTCGACGCCGGTGCGCAGGTCCTTGATCCGGCTGTTGTCCAGGACGTAGCTGCGGATCTGGTGGCCCCAGCCGACGTCGGTCTTGGTGTCCACGAGCTTCTGCTGTTCTTCCATTCGCTTGCGCATCTCGTGGTCGTACAGCCGCGAGCGCAACCGCTTCCAGGCGACGTCGCGGTTGCTGTGCTGGCTGCGCCCGTCCTGGCACTGCACCACGATGTTGGTCGGGATGTGGGTCAGCCGCACCGCGGAGTCGGTCTTGTTGATGTGCTGGCCGCCGGCGCCGCTCGCGCGGTACGTATCCACTCGCACGTCGGCCGGATTGATGTCGATCTGGATCGTGTCGTCGACCTCGGGGTAGACGAAGACGCTGGCAAAGCTGGTGTGGCGTCCGCCCGAGGAGTCGAACGGCGATTTGCGCACCAGGCGGTGCACGCCGGTCTCGGTGCGCAGCAGGCCGAAGGCGTGGTCGCCCTCGATCTTGATGGTGGCGCCCTTGATGCCGGCGGTGTCGCCCGGGGTCTCGTCCTCGATGGTGGTCTTGAAGCCCTTGCGCTCGGCGTACTTCAGGTACTGGCGCAGCAGCATGCTGGCCCAGTCGCACGCCTCGGTGCCGCCGGCGCCGGCCTGGATGTCCAGGAATGCGTTGAGCGGATCGGCCGGATTGTTGAACATGCGCCGGAATTCCAGCGCTTCGACGTCGGTGGCCAGCTTGGCGCCCTCGGCCTCCATCGTCGCCAGGCCGGCCTCGTCGCCTTCCTCCTTGCTCATCTCGTAGAGCTGGAGGTTGTCCGACAGTTCGCTGGTGAGCTTGCCGAGCATCACGACGACGTCTTCCAGCTGCTTTCTTTCCCGACCCAGGTCTTGGGCCTTCTTCGGCTCGTTCCAGACCTGCGGGTCTTCCAGCGACGCGACGACTGTCCTCAGGCGCTCCGATTTGGCATCGTAGTCAAAGATACCCCCGGAGCGCTTCAGTGCGCGTTGCGAGGTCGGCCAGCTGGCTGCCGATGAGATTGATGCGTTCTGCTTCCATGTGATTTCTTCCTGGTGAACCAGCGATTTTCGCATGGCGCGGCCTGCGGCCGCCGGCGGTCAGCGGAAGGAGCCCAGCAGGGCCTGCGCGCCGCGGTTGCCGGCGCTGGCCGCCCGCTCCAGCCAGTGCACGGCCTTGGTCGAATCCTGCGGCGCGGTGGCGCCGATCTGGT
>JACMQP010000601.1 GCA_014376915.1 Ramlibacter sp. | reverse complement strand
TGGTACGGTGAGTGGCACGCTGCTCACGCGTTGCAACACGTCCAGGATGGCCTCCACCGTGCGGGCGATGTCTTCCGGCCGCAAGTCCTGGTGACACAGCAGTTGCAGCACATGCCGGCTCCACAGCGGGCCGGCATCGCCTGCCAGCGACGGCGTATCGGGCCAGATGCGGTCCCAGCGGAATACCGGAAGCTCGAGCGCGACGATGGTTTGGTAGACCCGGTCGGCATCGTCCACCCACAGCGGGAACACATACGGCGCGGCGCCCGGCGGAGGGTTCTCGAACAGCGGCCGGGCTCCGCGCACACTGGCGAAGGCCTTGTGGTACTGCGCGAAGTTTTCGCACCGGCGCGTCAGGATGGGCTCCCTCGGTAGCGTCTTGTTGAGCACCATCGACACCCACAGCGGCGCATCGGCGATGCGGTCCATGACGCAGTCATTCATCATGCCTTCGGCGACGGGCGCAGTGGCGGGCCGCGCTGGCACCGGGGCCTTCAACCGTAGGTTCTTCAACGCAAACACCGGCGACAGCAGCGGGCGCAGGCCTATCAGGCGCCGGTGGCGCGCGGCGAACTCGAGCACATCGACGCAACCCTTTACTTGCGCCTTGGCGCCGCGCGGACGCAGCGCCAGCGGCGTGATCGCGTGATAGGCCGAGCCGAGCACGCCGGCTTCGGGCACCGGGAAGAACTTGGACAGGCTGGCGGTTGCGTAGTCGCCCCAACTGCCCACAGGCCGCTCACCGGCATGGCCGAAGTAGCAATGCGCGCAGTCCTCGATCAGCGTGATGCCGTTCACGTCGCACCAGCGGCGCACCTCGGCCAACGATCGCGGCAAGCCGAAGTAGTGCGCGACGATGATCGCTTTCGCGTCGGTTGCGCCCCGTCGGTCCAACTCGCCCACGTCGGGCAATCCATCCTGTCGCAGCCCGAAGTACGCGGGTTGAAATCCTGCCCGCAGCACCGGCGCGACCATCGTCGGGCAGTGGTAGGTCGGCACCAGCACGCGGCTGCCCTTGGGCAACCCAAGCTGCAGCAGCGCCTGATAGATCGCCGCCCGCCCGCTGGTGGTGTAGGCCACTGATGGCAGGTCTTGCACGGTGGCGGTGGCTCCGACGCTGTCGCGGTGACGGTCGACGCGGAAGCTCGCCCAGTCGAGCACCGGGGCGCGCGGCAGGGCCAACCGCGGCGCCAGCGGGCGCGCCAAGGGCTGGTCTCCAATGACGTGCAACGCGTCTCCAGGCCGTGCCATCACTGAGCCTGCGAGGCGGCTGGCGCGGCTGAAGCCGGGGTAGCTTCTGGCGCTGACGCAGGATCCGCCGGCGGCTCGGCCCACTTGCCTGCCGCTTTCAGCGCGTCGCGCAATGTAGCTCTGGGAAACCCGAGCCCGTAAGCCACGTGTGCTTCCCGCAGCGCCTTGTCGTAATTCTTCAGGTCAAGGTACATCAGCCCGGCGTTGTGATGCGTGAAGGCGTTGTCGCCTGCCACCGCGACGGCCCGGTCTACCTGTTGGTTTGCCTCGGCCTCGCGGCCGATCTTGTGCAGGTAAGTCGCGAAGAGCATGCGCGCGATAGTGTCGTCGGGCTTGAAACGCACCGCCCGGTCGAAATAGCATTCGACCGTGTACTTGGCGGCAGGCGCCTGGGGGCTCTTGGCTCGTTCGGCGAGCCTCATCATTGAAATCAGTGCGCGATGGTGGTTAGGAAAGGCGCGCAGCGTGTAGTCGAGGTCGCCACCGATGTATCCGGAGTTCCCTCGAATGAGCGCCTCGACCTCAGGCGTGAAGTGAGCGCCTTCGACGATCGGCAGCTTGTCGCGATCGGTGCGGTAGTCATAGGGGCCGAATCCGTTGCGAAGTTCTCCGCAGCTGTTGCCGGCAGGCTGGGCCAAGGCCGGCAGCGACGATACCGAGAACAGGCCCATGCAGAGCGCCGCGGTCCAACACCCGATGGCGCGGCCCAGAGGGCGCGCGCTGGCATCGAGCGATGTCATGACCACGGTGTGCGCACTCATGCCAACGCCAGCGAGGCGGTCGCACCGACTGCGGTCGGCGGGAGCCCGCCCAGCCAGGCGAGCGTTAGTTGCTCGACGCCGCGTTGGTCGTCGGGGTTCGAGAACGTATGGTCGGTCCGGGGCAGGTCGTGGCGT
>JACMQP010000600.1 GCA_014376915.1 Ramlibacter sp. | reverse complement strand
ATCCTCGTTGTTCATGCATCGCATCGCGAATCTGGTCCGGATTATCGGGCTGCTTAGCCTCGCCGTGGCGCTCTCGGCCTGCAGCGCCATCAAGCTGGGCTACAACGCCTTACCCCAGGTCAGCGCCTGGTGGCTCGACGGCTATATCGACTTCACCGACGACCAGGAGTTGCGTGTGCGCGAAGAGTTGGCGCGGTTCCACCTGTGGCACCGGCGCGAGGAATTGCCGAAGGCTGCGGCGCTGCTGCAGCAGGCCGAACGCCTGGTCGCTGGCGACATCGCGGCCGACGAGCTGTGCGCGAAGGTGCCGTTGATCCAGCAGCGGCTGCTGGCCGCCTTCGAGCGCGCAGAGCCGGCGGCAGTCACGCTGGCGCTCGGATTGCAACCGGCACAACTGGCGCACCTGCAGCGCAAATACGACAAGAACAACCGCGACTACCGCAAGGAGTGGGTCGACCTGCCGGCCAGGGAGTTGCAAGAGAAGCTGTTCAAGCAGTACGTGGACCGGATGGAGACGGTGTATGGCCGCCTGGACGACGCCCAGCGCGGCTTGGTACAGGCCCAGGTGGAGCGCAGCCTCTTCAGCGCAGAGACCAATCTGCGCGAGCGCCAGCGGCGCCAGCAGGACATGCTGCAAGCGTTGCGCAAGCTCGCAGGCCAGCCCATCGCGTTGTCCGATGCCAGGACGGTGCTGCACCAGGTGGCCGAGCACGGACTGCAATCGCCAGACCTGCGCTATCGCGCCTATCAGGAAGCGCTGATCCGGCAAGGGTGCCGCAACCTGTCAGCGCTGCACCAAAGCACGACGCCGCAGCAGCGGCTGAGCGCTGTGCGGCGTCTTCGCGCTTACCAGCGCGACCTGGAGGAACTGGCTGTCGAGCCCTGAACGGGATCGGCACGAAGGTTGTTAGCGCTCGCCCTTGGAGTGGGACTTGCCTTCTTCCTCCGCCTGCTCCAGTTCACGCTCCTCTTCGGCAGACTTCGGCTTGGCGGCCGCCGCATCGCGCTCGACGTCCGCCTTTTTCAGGTATTCCTCCGTCCGCTCCTTGTAATCGCGGCTGCCTTCGTAGCTGCCCTCGCCCATTTGCTGCTGCGTGCCGGCAACGGGCTTGGGCTGGAAGTCACTGGAGCCGGCCTGCTGTTGCTGCGGGTCGCTGTGGCGCGGGGGTTGCTGCTGGAGGATGCGGGGCTTGGATTTCGGAAGCATTCGGGTTCTCCTGACGTGTGGTTCAGCTTAGACGCGGCAGCGACCCCGATCTGTCAGTGCCAATGCGTGCCAGCTGTCGGCGCCGGACTACACGTTGCCGTCGCGCCAGGCGGCTGTTGCCGGCGCACGCTTCACGCTTGCAACGCCGCCCACATTTCCTTGTCGCGCTCGGCCGTCCAGACCCGCGGATTCGTGATGCCCTTGGCCTCGTCGTAAGCGCGACTGACGTCGAATGGCAGGCAATGTTCGTAGATGAACACGTGGCCGAACACCGGATCCATGGTCTTGCGGGCGTGCGCCATCGCGGCCTTCAGGTCCATGTCCGCCGCAGCGGCTTCCCTGGCCGCCGCGAACAGTGTTTCGACCCAGCGCTTGGTGTAATCCAGCGCCTGATTGACCTCGGCCGCGCCCTTCATCGCCTCTCCCCGGCCGGGGACGATCGCTTCGGCCCGCAGCGCGCGCAGCGCTTCCAGGGTTGCCGGCCACTCTGCGAGATGGGCGTCGCCGGTGTAGACGCCGGCGTTGTATTCGACCAGGTCGCCGGAGAACAGCACCTTCTCTTCTTCCACCCAGGCGATGGTGTCGCCGCGGGTGTGTCCGTTGCCCGGATGCCAGATCTGCACCCGCACGCCCCCGAGCTCCACCGTCAATTTGCCCGGCACTTCGCCCCTGGCCGGCGTCCCGCCGCCGATCACCATGGTCGGCCAGGTCAGGCCCGGCACCGACTCGGCGTTGCGGAAAAGGCGCGGGAAGCGCTCCATCTCGGACTGCATGTCCTCCTTGCCACGCTCGGCAATGAGTTCCAGCGTGCCCTGGCTGGCGATAACCTCGGTGGCGCCCTCGGCCACGAACGCGCTCGCGCCCAGCACGCGCACGGCGTGGTAGTGGGTCAGCAGCACGTACTTGATCGGCTTGTCGCTCACGGTGCGGATGCGGGCGATGAGGTCGCGCGCCATCACCGGCGTCGCCGTCGCGTCGCTCACGAGGATGAACTTGTCGCCGATGATCACGCCCGAATTCGGGTCGCCTTCCGCGGTGTAGGCCCAGCAATGCGCGCTGAGCTGCTCGAAGGTGATTTTCTTGTCGGCGAGATCGGCCTGGCTGGCGAAAGCCTTGGACATGGGAAGTCTCCTGGGTGCGGGGAAAAAGCGATGGGCGCGCGCGGCGCAACAGCCAATTTTACCCAGCAGTGATCGATTCCGGATTGTTGAATCCGCCCGCCAGCGCCTGGATCGCTCGCTGCGCCACCAGCGACCGGGGCTGCAACGCGTCGACCACGGCCACGCCGGTCTCGCCGGCTGGATTCTCCAGCGCCTCGCATCCGGCGACGCCCATCACGACGACGTGCAGCGCGCTCAGGGCGTCCCCAGCCCGCGGTCCAGCACGGCGAGCACTTCCTCGGCGAACGCGGCGTAGCTGATCGGACCGCCCGGCCGCAGCCAGGTAAACGTCCAGTTGATCATGCCGAATACCATCATCGTCAGCGCCGTCTGGTTGGCGGCGGTGAAGCGGTT
>JACMQP010000599.1 GCA_014376915.1 Ramlibacter sp. | reverse complement strand
TGCCGCATGCCGGCCAGCGCTACAACGCGTTCCAGGCCGGCGTGCAGATGGCCAACCGCACCGGTGCGCTCAACGAGATCGAATACTCCGAGTTCGTGATGAAGGCCCAGGCTTTCGCCGACGCCGTCAACGGCTCTCCGGAGTTTCCGGAGATGCTCCACGAGGTGGCGCGGGCCCGCGAACTTGACCAGTTCGCCGGCGACCATGATGCGCAGCTCGGTTTCACGCTGCGGGCGCGCAATGCCGCCTGGAGCCCGGGCTATGTGCAGCAGAACGCGGCGCGCCTGGGCTTCGTCTCCGGTGTGATTCCGGGCCGCATGGTGCTGCCGGCCCAGATGCAGGGCCTGCCGCCGGTGCTGGGGCTGACCTTCGACACGCAGGCGGCGATGGCCGAAGACCCGACGCTGTCGGCGATCCGCGAAGTCACGCTCAGCCTGGACGTGCCGCAGGTGGACCGCAGCGAGCGACCGTTCGTGCGGATGCGCGAATCGGCGATCGCGCTCGCCGCCGCCATGGACGGCCTGATCACCGACGACAACGGTCAGGTGATCCGCCTGGAGTCCCTGGACGGCATCGGCGCCGACCTGGAACAGCTGTACGACACGCTCGACGGCCGTGACCTGTCGGCCGGCTCGGTGCTGGCCCGGCGACTGTTTTCCTGAGGGCTGGCGCGATGGCAACGCCGGCCCCGGTCCAGCAGCGCATCGACGCCCTGCGCGAACTGCTGCATCACCACGCCCACCGCTACTACGTGCTCGATGCGCCGGAGATCCCCGACGCCGAGTACGACCGCCTCGACCGCGAACTGCAACAGCTCGAAACGGAGCACCCGGAGTTGCAGTCGCTGGATTCGCCGACCCGCCGCGTCGGTGGCGCCACGCTGGACGGCTTCACCAAGGTCCGGCACCGGGTGCCGATGCTGTCGATCCGCACCGAGACCGACACCGAGCCCTCGGGTGCTCTGAACTTTGACGCGCGGGTCCGGCGTGAGCTGGGGCTCGCCGAGTCCGGGCCGCCGGTGGAGTACGTGGCGGAACTCAAGTTCGACGGCCTGGCGATCAATCTGCGCTACGAGAACGGCGTGCTGGTGCAGGCGGCCACCCGCGGCGACGGCGAGATCGGCGAGGAGGTGACGCAGAACATCCGCCAGATCGGCCAGATTCCGTTGCGGCTGCCGGAGGATGCGCCGCCGGTGCTGGAAGTGCGCGGCGAGGTCTACATGCGGCGCGACGACTTCGAGTCGCTCAACGAGCGCCAGCGCGAGAAGATCGCCAGGGGCGCGAAGAACGAGAAGACCTTTGTCAATCCGCGCAACGCTGCGGCCGGCGCGGTGCGCCAGCTGGACCCGGCCATCGCGCGCCAGCGTCCGCTCAGCTTCTTCGCCTACGGCTGGGGCGAGTTGTCGGCGCCGCAAGATGGCGGGCCGCAATTCGAAACCCATTACCAGGCGCTGCTGACACTGCGCTCCTGGGGCTTCCCGGTGCATCGGGAAACGTCGCAGGTGACCGGCGCGGGCGAGCTGGTGGCTTTCTACAACCGCATCGGTAAACTGCGCGACCAGCTGCCGTTTGACATCGACGGCGTGGTCTACAAGGTCAACAGCATCGCGCTGCAGAAGCAGCTCGGTTTCGTCACCCGCGAGCCGCGCTGGGCCGTCGCCCACAAGTACCCGGCGCAGGAGCAGCTGACCACCGTGGAAGCGATCGACGTGCAGGTCGGCCGCACCGGCAAGCTGACGCCGGTCGCCAAGCTGGCGCCGGTGTTCGTCGGCGGCGTGACGGTGACCAACGCCACGCTGCACAACGAGGACGAGGCCCGGCGCAAGGACGTGCGGGTCGGCGACACGGTGATCGTGCGGCGCGCGGGCGATGTGATCCCGGAAGTGGTTGCCGCGCTGCCGGACAGGCGGGTCAAGGATGCGCCCATCTTCACCATGCCGCGCAAGTGCCCGGTCTGCGGGTCGGACGCCGTGCGCGAGGAGGGCGAGGTCGACTATCGCTGCACCGGCGGGCTGTTCTGCGGCGCCCAGCGCAAGGAGGCGATCCTGCATTTCGCCCAACGCCGCGCGATGGACATCGAAGGCCTGGGCGACAAGCTGGTCGACCAGATGGTCGACGCCGGCGTCATTCGCGTCCTGCCCGACCTGTACAAGCTTGGGCTGGCGAACCTGACGGCGCTGGAGCGGATGGCCGACAAGTCGGCGCAGAACGTGCTGGCGGCGCTGCAGAAATCCAAACAGGCCACGCTGCCGCGCTTCCTTTACGGCCTGGGCATCCGGCACGCGGGCGAAGCGACCGCGCGCGACCTGGCGCGTCACTTCGGCAGCCTGGACGCGATCATGGAAGCAAGCGTCGATCAGCTGCTGGAAGTGCCCGACGTCGGTCCGGTCGTCGCTGAAAGCATCCACACCTTCTTCGCGCAGCCGCACAACCGCGAGGTGGTCGAGCAGTTGCGCGCCTGCGGCGTGAACTGGCCCGAGGGCGAGCCCGAGTTGCGTGCAGTGCTACCGCTGGCGGGCAAGACCGTGGTGCTGACCGGCACATTGCCGACATTGAGCCGGGACGAGGCCAGGGCATTGCTGGAAGCCGCGGGCGCCAAGGTCGCCGGCTCGGTCAGCAAGAAGACCGATTACGTCGTCGCCGGCGTCGAGGCTGGCAGCAAGCTGGAAAAAGCCCAGCAGCTTGGCCTGCCGGTGCTGGACGAACAGGGCCTGCGCGACCTGCTGGCCGGGGAGTTTTGATCGACGGTTTTGCTGGATCCGGCTGTCACCGTTCCGGCCGCCGCCACAGCCAGGCCAGCACGATGGCCATGCAGGCGATGGCCACATAGGGCAACCAGTGGCCCCGGAACAGCAACAGCATGGTGCCCGCGCTCAGGGCCATCAAGGCGGTCGCGGTCCATTTGGCGCTGCGCCGGACGATGCCGCCGCGCCGCCACTCGACCAGGATCGGGCCCATGCGCGGGTGCCGCTCCAGCCACAGCGTCAGGCGCGGGGAGCTGCGCGCCGCGGCCCAGGCAGCCAGCAGCACGAAGGGCACGGTGGGCACGACCGGCAGGAAGATGCCGGCGATGGCCAACGCCAGGCTCAGCAGAGCCAGCGCCAGCAACGCGACCCGGGCGGGCCATGGCAGCGGCGTCTGGGCGGGGCCGGATCGGTCCTCTTGTTCCATCGCGCCGATTGTGCAGTCGCGGCTATGCTTGGACCCATGACAGTTCGCGACATCCTGAAAATGGGCGACGACCGCCTGCTGCGCGTGGCCAAGCCGGTCGCGCAGTTCGACACCGACGCCGTGCACCTGCTGGTGTCCGACATGTTCGACACCATGCACGCCGTCAACGGCGCCGGCCTGGCGGCGCCGCAGATCGGCGTCGACCTGCAACTGGTGATCTTCGGCACCGACGCCCCCAATCCGCGCTATCCCGACGCGCCGCCGGTGCCGCGCACCGTGCTGCTCAACCCGGTGATCACGCCGATTGGCGACGCCGAGGAAGAAGATTGGGAGGGCTGCCTGTCGGTGCCGGGCCTGCGCGGCGTGGTGCCACGCTGGGCGAAAATCCGCTACCAGGGCTTCGACCAGTACGGCGACCCCATCGACCGCACGGTGGAGGGCTTCCACGCCCGCGTGGTGCAGCACGAGTGCGATCACCTGGCCGGCAAGCTCTATCCGATGCGGGTGCGCGACTTCAGCAGGTTCGGCTACACCGAGGTGCTGTTTCCGGGCCTGGACGCCAGCGCCGATGACTGAGATCTTGCGGGACGCACGGTCATCTCCTGCGCCCCCGCCCGGCGGTTACCACGTCAAACTGGAAACCGTCACCGGCAGCGGTGACGACCTGACCCTGCTCTCGCTGCTGGATCGCGTCCAGTACCACGACCCCGACGGCGACGCCGAGCGCGCCGGCATCCCGCCGGCCTCCTGGCCGCTGTTCGGCCTGCTCTGGCCGTCGGGACACGTGCTTGCCGGCGTGATGGCCACCTACGCGATCGCCGGCAAGCGGGTGCTGGAGCTGGGCTGCGGCCTGGGCCTCGCGAGCATGGTGGTGCACCGGCGCGGCGGTGACGTCACGGCCAGCGATTGCCATCCGCTGGCGGCGCTGTTCCTCACCGAGAACCTGGCTCTGAACGGGCTGCCGGTGATGAAGTACAGCGCCGCTCACTGGGGCCGCGCCAATCCGGGCCTGGGGCGCTTCGACGTGATCATCGGCAGCGACGTGCTGTACGACCGCGAGCAGCCCGAGGCGCTGTCGCAATTCATCGCCCGGCATTCGGAGCCCGGCGTGGAAGTGCTGATCGTCGACCCCGGCCGCGGCAACCAGACCAGCTTCAGCCGCAAGATGGTGCTGCTGGGCTACTCGCACAAGGCCAGACAGGTAAGCTGCCGGCCGGACGGAGTGGCATTCAAGGGACAGCTGCACCGTTACGGGCGCAACTGCTAAACTTTCTACAAATGTGTTCCCGCGTCCTTGCGCTCGTCCTGTCGGTCGTCTTCCTGCTGTCCGGTGTTTTCGCCGCTGGGCCGGCGAGCGCCATGCCGGACTCGCACCGACTGCCGTTCGCCGCCGCCGCCTTAGCTGAAGCACCGGCGGCCGAAGTCGCGCCAGAACTGCCGGCCAGTGCTGCCATCGAGCACGACCAGGCTGACAGCCTGCTGGACGTCCCCGACCAGCTTCAGGGGCCCCAGGCCCTGCGCCGCGCCGCGCTGCAGGCCTGGCGTCCGGATTCGGACGTGACGGCTGACCTCACGCATCCGCACCTGGCGGGGCCGCAACGGCCTCCGTGCGCGAGCAGCCGGTCCGCCTGATCCCGCCGCCGCGACCCGTCGCGGCACCCTTGTCCTCCCTGAAGAAAAGCGCCTCCCGGTCCGGCCGGAGCGCAAGGCACCCGCATGGAACTCCTGCTCGACCCCAACATCTGGATCGCGTTTGCGATGCTCACCGCCCTGGAGATCGTCCTGGGCATCGACAACATCATCTTCATCTCCATCCTGGTGGGCCGGCTGCCGCCCGAGCTGCGCGACAAGGCGCGGCGGGTCGGGCTGGGGTTCGCCATGGTGTCGCGGCTGGCGTTGCTGTTCACGCTGAGCTGGGTGATGGGCCTGACCGCCGAGCTGTTCAGCGTCGCTGGCCATGGCATCAGCGGCCGGGACCTGGTGCTGCTGGGCGGCGGGTTGTTCCTCCTGTACAAGGCCTCGCACGAAATCTTCGTCGAGGTCGAGGCGCGCGACCTCCACGCGCCGCCGGCCACCGACGCCGCCGCTCTCCAGGCCGCCGGTCGACGGCTGTTCTGGGCCGTCATCGGCCAGATCGCCGTGATCGACATCGTGTTCTCGCTCGACTCGGTGATCACCGCCGTCGGCATGGTCGATCAGATCTGGGTGATGGTGGCAGCGGTGGTCACCTCGGTCGGCGTGATGCTGGTCGCGGCCGGGCCGATCGGCAACTTCGTCGACCGCCATCCCTCAGTCAAGGTGCTGGCGTTGGCCTTCCTGGTGATGGTGGGGATGGCGCTGACGGCGGAAGCTTTCGACCAGCACGTGCCCAAGGGCTACATCTACGCCGCGATGGCGTTTTCGCTGGCCGTGGAGGCGCTCAACATCCGGGCCCGCGGCAAGCGCCAGGCCTCGCAGGCGCTGCAAGACCCCGCCGGCTGATTCCCGTTTTTTCCAATCCCTTTCAAGGAGCTTTCCATGAACCAAGACATTCGAACTTTCCCTGCCGGCGCTGCGGCCGACCCGGTCGCCATCGAGCGCAGCCGTGTGCTGCGCAACACCTACTGGCTGCTGGCCCTGTCGATGCTGCCCACCGTGCTGGGCGCCTGGATCGGCGTCAGCACCGGCATCGCCCGCGCCCTCACGCCGGGCGTTGGCTTGGTGGTGTTTCTGGTCGGGGCCTTCGGCTTCATGTACGCCATCGAGAAGACCAAGAATTCCGCCGCCGGCGTGCCGGTGCTGCTGGCCTTCACCTTCTTCATGGGCGTGATGCTGTCGCGTCTGGTCGGCCAGGTGCTGGGCATGGCCAACGGCGCCAGCCTGATCATGACCGCCTTCGCCGGCACCGGCGCCATCTTCCTGGGCATGGCGACGCTGTCGTCGGTGATCAAGCGCGACCTGAGTGCGATGGGCAAGTTTTTGTTCATCGGCGCGATCCTGGTGCTGATCGCCGGCATCGCGAACGTGTTCATCCAGTCGGGCGCGCTGATGATCACGCTGTCCGTGCTGGTGATCGGCATCTTTTCCGCCTTCATCCTGTACGACCTGAAGCGCGTGAGGGACGGCCAGGAGACCAACTACATCTCGGCCACGCTGGGGGTGTACCTCAGCATCTACAACGTGTTCCAGTCGCTGTTGATGCTGCTGGGCATCGGCGGTGGCCGCGACGAATAAGCCGTCTCAGGAAGCCAGCGCCTCGAGCAGTTCGGTCTCGATCTCGATCTGCTGCTTGTTGTGCTGGAGTTCCGGGCCGTCGATGAGGAAGGTGTCCTCGACCCGCTCGCCCAGGGTCGAGACCTTGGCCAGCTGCAGGTTGATCTTGTGCCTGGCCAGGACCCGCGCCACGGAATAGAGCAGCCCCGCGCGGTCGCTGGCAGAGATGCTGAGCAGCCAGCGCTGCGCCTTTTCATCGGGTCGCAGGTCCACCCGCGGCGTCACCGGGAAACTCTTGACCCGGCGCGAGACCCGGCCCCGGCTGGGCGGCGGCAGCGGGCCGGCCTTTTCCAGCGTGCGCGCCAGGTCCGACTCCACCATGCTGATCAACTCGCGGTTGTGCTCCGGCAGCATCGAACTCACCACCTGGAAGGTGTCCAGTGCGTAGTCGCTGCTGGTGGTGTGGACCTTGGCGTCCAGGATGCTGAAGCCGGCGCCGTCGAAATAGCCGCAGATGCGAGCGAACAGGTCAGGCTGGTCGGGAGTGTAGACCAGCACCTGCAGACCTTCGCCCACCGGTGACAGCCGCACCCTGACAATGGTCTTGCCCTGGCCGACATAGCGCGAGATGTGGCGGGTGTGCCAGGCGATCTCGCCGGCGTCGTGGCGCATGAAATAGCCCACGTCCAGCCGGTCCCAGAGTTTCTTGTGCACCTCGAACGGCAGCGCGGCGAGTGCGAGCTGAACCAGCGCGTCGCGCTTGCGCGCCTCGACCTCGGCCGCCGGATCGGGTGCGCGGCCGCCCAGCACCCGCAGCGTCCAGCGGTACAGGTCTTCCAGCAGCTTGCCCTTCCAGTTGTTCCAGACCTTGGGACTGGTGCCGCGGATATCGGCGACCGTCAACAGGTACAGCGCCGTCAGGTAGCGCTCGTTGCCGACCCGCTTCGCGAAGGCGGAGATGACGTCGGGGTTGCTCAGGTCTTCCTTCTGCGCGATCCGGCTCATCGCCAGGTGCTCGCGCACCAGAAACTCGATCAGCTGGCAGTCCTCGGCCTCGATCCGGTGCTGCCGGCAGAACAGCTTGACCTCCCGCGCACCCAGTTCGGAGTGGTCGCCGCCGCGGCCCTTGGCAATGTCGTGGAACAGCGCCGCCACGTAGAAGATCCAGGGCTTGTCCCAACCGGCCGCGAGTTGCGAGCAGAACGGGTACTCGTGGGCGTGTTCGGCCATGAAGAAGCGGCGCACGTTGCGCACCACCATCAGGATGTGCTGGTCCACCGTGTAGACGTGGAACAGATCGTGCTGCATCTGGCCGACGATGCGCCGGAACGCCCACAGGTAGCGCCCGAGCACCGAGGTCTGGTTCATCAGCCGCAGCGCGTGGGTGATGCCCTCGGGCTGCAGCAGCATCGCCTTGAAGGTGGCGTGGTTGACCGGGTCGTTGCGGAACTTCGCGTCCATCACCATGCGGGCGTTGTACAGCGCCCGCAACGTGCGGGCCGACAAGCCCTTTGCGCCCACGGTGGTCTGGTAGACCAGGAAGGTCTCCAGGATGGCGTGCGGGTTCTTCAGGTACAGGTCGTCGCCGGCAACCTCGATCATTCCCTGCTTGTTGAAGAAGCGCGCGTTGATCGGCTCGGGCGGATGGGTGTCGGGCTTGAGCCGATCCTCGATGTTGAGTAGCAGGATCTGGTTCAGCTGGGTCACGGCCTTGGCCGCCCAGTAGTAGCGCTTCATCAGCGATTCGCTGGCGCGCGACATCACCCGGCCGGTCTTCAGGCTGATGCGGGCCTGGAAGCCGAACGACTCGGCCACCGCGGTCTGCAGGTCGAACACCAGCCGGTCCTCGCGCCGCTGCGCCACCAGGTGCAGCCGCGCGCGGATCAGGCTGAGCAGGGCCTCGTTGCGCTTGATCTGCCGCACCTCGAACGGTGTCGCCAGCCCGGAGCGGCAGAGCTCGTCCCAGCTGCTGGCGAAGCCGGCCGCCTTGGCCACCCACAGGATCACCTGCAGATCGCGCAGGCCGCCAGGCGATTCCTTGCAATTCGGTTCCAGCGAATACGGCGTGTTCTCGAACTTGTTGTGGCGCTGCCGCATTTCCAGCGTCTTCGCCACGAAGAAGGCGCGCGGGTCCATTGCACTGTCGAAGCGGTGCCGGAACTGCGCATAGAGCTTTCGATCGCCGGTGACGAGCCGCGATTCGAGCAGCGAGGTCTGCACCGTCACGTCCTTTTCGGCCTGCGACACGCATTCGGAGACGGTGCGCACGCTGGAGCCGATTTCGATGCCAGTGTCCCAGCAGCGACTGATGAAGTCCTCCACCCTGCGCTTGAGCTCGGGCTGGTGGTCGATCGAGGTGCCGTCGGGCAACAGCACCACCACGTCCACATCGGAATAAGGGAAGAGCTCGCAGCGGCCGTAGCCGCCCACCGCCATCAGCGCCAGTTCGGGCGGCATCCCGGAGCCCGCCCAGAGCAGGAGCAGCGTGTCGTCGGCGTTGCGGGCCAGGGCCTGCAACAGCTTGCGGATTCCGCGCACCGAAGTGCCCTTGGCCTGCATCGACGTCAGCAACCGCGTCTTGTGGGCGCGGTAGTTTTCGCGCAGGGCCTGGATGTCGGGCATGGCGCGGGCCGGGTTGCGAGGTTCAGGAGTTGACGAACGGCGGCGGCTGCGGGCTGCCGGCCGACAGGGTCAGCACCTCATAGCCGGTTTCGGTGACCAGCACGGTGTGCTCCCATTGCGCCGACAGCGAATGGTCCTTGGTGACGATGGTCCAGCCGTCGCTGCTGAACTCCTTCACGTCGCGGCGGCCGGCGTTGATCATCGGCTCGATGGTGAAGGTCATGCCGGGCTTGAGTTCCTCCAGCGTGCCGGGCTTGCCGTAGTGCAGCACCTGCGGCTCCTCGTGGAAGTTGCGGCCGATGCCGTGGCCGCAGAACTCGCGCACCACCGAAAAGCCGTTCTTCTCGGCGAACTGCTGGATCGACCAGCCGATGTCGCCCAGGTGGATGCCGGGCTTGACCCGCGCGATGCCGTGCCACATCGCGTCATAGGTCAGCGCCACCAGCCGTCTGGCGGCGATCGAGACCTC
>JACMQP010000598.1 GCA_014376915.1 Ramlibacter sp. | reverse complement strand
CCAAGCTGGCGCCGGGCGAGGTGCCGAGCATCGGTGTGATGCTGGAGCAGGCACACGGGGTCGGCATCACGGTCGCGGCCACGCACGCCGATGGCGTGAAGCCCGCGCTCGGCGCCGACGGTTTGTGGCGGACCACCGTCACCTTCCCGGACCTCACCCTGCATTCCGGCGAGTACGTGCTGAGTGCCTATCTCGCCGACGCCAAGGGCCTGGTCATGTACGACGAGTGGCTGCACTGCAGCTTCTTCGCCTGGGAATTTCGCAGCCTGATGCCCGGACTGGTCCAGCTGCCGCACCAGTGGACGTAGGCGCCGCATGAGCCCGGTCCGTCGCTTGCGCAGCGAAGCGCGCGATCTCCTTGAACTGGTCCTGGTTCCCGGCATTGCCGCGGTGCTGCCGTGGTCCCTGTGCTTCCGGCTGTTCCGGTGGCTGTGCCGGTTCGACTTCCTCTACCGCGACGAGTGCCGGCAGGCGCTGGCCCATGCGACTGAGCGCGGCTGGGTGCGTGGCGATCCAGCGCAATGGCTGATCGATTGCCGCCTGGTGATGCTGATCGACAACGCGGACTTCTATCTGTCGCGGACCCGCGGCGACCCGTGGATGGCGAAGCACCTCGAGACGCAGGGGCACTGGCCCGCACCCGACCAGCCCGCGATCCTCTGCACCTTCCACTGGGGCGCGGGGATGTGGGCGCTGCGGCACATGGGCAGCCAGGGCCTGTCGGCGCATGCACTGGTCGCGCCGCACCTGCGCGCCAACTTTCCCGGCCAGGCGGTGCGCTATCACTACTACGCAGCCCGCAACCGCGAGAACGAGTCCGCGCTCGGCACCAGGTCGATCGAAGCGTCCGCGCTGCGGCGCCTGATGAGGACGCTGAGCGCGCGCCAGCAGGTGGCCGTCGCGGCCGACGTGCCGTCCGACCAGGCCGCCGCGAACGAGTTGATCCCGATCATCGGCATGCACGCGCGCGTCCCCCGCGCGCTCTTTCGCATTGCCGTGGAATTGCAGGTTCCGATCTACGTCTACCTGACCGGCATCCGCATGAGCGACGGCCAGCGGACCCTGAAGATCGAGCCGCTCAGCAGCGGCTCCGACATCCGGTCGCTGATCCTGGAGGCTTTCGGGCTGCTCGAACAGGCGATCGGCGAAGAGCCCGCGGCGTGGCACTTCTGGAAGGTCGCGCCCCGCTTTTTCTGCGAGCCCGAACGCCGGTGAGTCTTCAGTCCCCGGTGCCCGGGCGTGCCTGCCAGAGCGTGGAGTGGGCCGGTGCGTCGCCGTCGCGCGGACGGTTGGTGTAGTAGTACAGCGCGATCGATTTGCGCGTGACGTCGGCCGGGCAGGCAATCGGGTCCGGGTGGCCGTGGTACGAGGTCTTCGAGGTGCTGAAGATCACGCAGCGGCCCGCCACCGGCGCCACCCGCGTGCGGCAGGCGGCCATCTCCCGGTCCCACAGTTCCAGGTCGCCGCCGAAGCTGGCCTGCCAGTCTTCGTTCAGGTACAGCAACAGGTTCAGCCGCCGGTCCAGGTGCCATTCGGGATGGCGGTTGAAGTCGGCATGGATCTTCAACATCGCGCCGCTGCAGTTCATGTGGATGCCGCCGCCGTGGTTCAGCGCATCCGGGATCAGGTTCTCGATTCCCGTCAGCGTGCTCAGCACCCGAAGGAAACGCGCGCTCTTGAGTTCGTAGAGCAGGCGCTGGGTGACAGGCCCCAGCCGGTCCTCGTCGCTGATGTGGTACTTGCGGAACTGCAGCGGTTTGCCGGTTTCGCCGGCGCCGTTGTAATCGAGCCAGGCGGCGCGGTCTTCGCGGTCCGGGAACTCGCGGCCGAGACGGGCAACGGTGGCGGCGTCGATCAGGTCGTCGATCACCACGTGCGGGAAGGGCTCGGCACTCTGGTAGCCCGGCGCCAGCGTCCGTGCCTGCTCCTGCAGACGGCCAAAATCCAGGATTTGCTCCGGCAGCCCGGGACTGTTCTGGGGCGCCAGGCGCCGCATCAGTGATCGAAGAATCTCCACACGACCTCCAGAAAAACCCGACCGCGAGTTGACGAACGAATGCTCACCGGGCCCCGAGCCCGTACTGGGCCGGCCACGCATACTGGATCTGGGCCATTGTCGACAGCGAGACCGCGAAGAACAATGCGCCGGTCACCGCCAGGATCAGCACCATGACCGTGGCGTGCTGCTTCACGCACGCCCGCAAGGCGGCAGCGTCGAAATGGAAGGCGATGACGCAGTAGGCCAGCAGGTGCAGCGGCAGGAAGAAGCGCGTCTCGATCGCTCCCGGCACGATGGCGACGACCGGGAGCAGCAGCAACGCGAGCGGCACCGGCCAGGAGCGTGGAACGGCACGCCAGCTGGCGCCGGTCGGTGCGGTTTTGCGGCGGCGGACCGATGCGACGACCGCAACCGCGAGCGCGAGCACGAGAAAATTGAACAGCGCGGTGCGGCTGCGCAGTGGCGAGGGCTTGAGCGTGTAGACCAGGCCGTCGCGCACATCCAGGCCATTCACGACATGGCGCGTGTACAGCGCGATGAATTCCAGCGGGTGCTGCGCGACCACCTTCATGTAGTAGGGCAGGGAGAACAGGTCGCCTCCGGCCGCGGTCTCCTTGAACAGGCGCGCGCCGGCGGGATCGAAGTAGTACACCTGCGGGCCGGGCGTATCCCGGCTCAGCGTGGTTTCGTACCGCTGCAGCGTCATGCCCCAGACCAGTTGGGTGGCGAACAGGCTCTTGCTGTGGATGGCGGATTGCACGGCGAAGCTGGTGGCGCCGTGCGTGCGCATGTTGATCGCGAACTGCGGCAGCGAAATGGCGACGATTCCCGCGACGAAGGCAAGCAGGCCCAGCCAGCGCGGATAGGGCGCCCTGGCCCACGCCCCGCGCACCGTCACAGCCGCCAGCAGCCCGAGCGGAATGCCCGCGAACAGGTAGATGGTGCGGGTGTTGTAGGCCGCACCCATCAGTGCGCCGGCGGCGACCAGCAGGC
Organism: Ramlibacter sp.; assembly: GCA_014376915.1. Next base: position 2,901 of record JACMQP010000598.1, on the reverse strand, counting down.
CGATGAACTGGTTGCGCGAAGCGGTCGCATCCATCCCGCGCAAGGCACACAGCAGCGCCGCGAAAGCCAGCAGGGCGGCGGGCAGGTCGCTCAGGGGAAACAGCAGCAGCCCCGGAAACAGGATGGCCAGCAGCAGCACCGGCACCAGCCGCCGCGCCAGCGACAGGCTGCCGCCGAAGGCCTGGCGGAAGGCGGCCGGCAGCAGGGTCGTCAACAGCCCACCGTAGAGGATCGACATCCCCAACCGGTAGATGTGGACCGGGTTGTCCGCCAGCGAGGACACGGAGCGCAGCGGCGCCAGCAGGGCAGGAAAGACGTAGCCGCGCGAACTGGGCACGTTGCCGAGCGTCTCGAATGAGGCCAGCCCCCAGTATTGCGCCGAATCGAAGTGGTGCCCCGTGTAACCATGGCTGTAATGCAGCGCCAGCAGCAACATGCTGGCGATCGCCCAGGCCAGCGCAGCCTGGTTGCGGTCGATCAGCTGCGCCAGCCGTTCGGTGGGAGTGGGGTGATGGACGTCCATGGTCAGGCCCGCAGCCAGCTCTTGACGCGGGTCTGTAGCCGCAGGGGCAAGGCCCGCGCGACCAGCCGCAGCGGCGGGGCCACCCGCAGGCGGACCAGCGCGGACAGCGCCCAGCGCTTGACCCGCCGGCGCTGGCGCTCGATGCCGTGGCCGCCGCCGGTGGCAAGGGCCGCCAGGAAGCCCGGCGCCAGGGCAGCGACCGGTACGACCGCGTGCACGTGCCGCAGGTACTCGTCCTCGTACGACCAGCCGCCGATCAGCGCATCGGTGTCGGCGTGGGCCACATCCCAGCGGGGCGCGGGCGACGTTGCCGTCATGAAGTTCCGCTCGCGCGCTTGGTTGAAGAAGGCCAGCCAGTCGGCCGCTTCCGTGTCCCACGGCATCACCCAGCTCCAGCGGCGTCCACTCAGGCGCTCTGGGAACGACCCGATGTCGGGCGCGACCACCGGCAGGCCCGCCAGCAGTGCGGCGCTGAGGGTGTAGCTGTACGTCTCGGGCCAAAGCGCCGGAAACCAGATGAGGTCCGGCTTGATCCAGGCCAGCAAGCCCGGCAGGTCGCTGTCGAGATAAGGGCCGTGCACGGTCAGGGCCGCCCGCGGCTGCTTGAGCAACTCGCGGTAGGCGTGGCCGATCAGGTGGAATTCGAGCGGCGCGCCGGCGCGGGCCGCCAGGCTGGCCACGTCCTCGAGCACGTCCGCGCCCTTGATGCGGCTCAACCCGCCGAGCACGACCACCTTCAGCCTCGCATCCGCGGCCAGTCGCATCACCGCCGGCAACTGCGCAAGCAAAGCCATGTCGGTATGCGGCGCGAGCCGCACGTCGCTTTTCGGGAACGCGCGCGCGAAGCGGCGCGCCGTGTCTCGGCTCGGCGCGAGCACATGGCGCGCCTGCCCCAGGAAGTCGGCATGGCGTTCCCGCCACTGCGTGATGTCGAGGCCGCCGGGCGCGGAGGCCCCGGGCACGCAGTGCGTGCATTCGCTAATGCCGGTTTCACCGCAATAACGGTCGTCGTCGCCGGTCAGCGTGATCTGCGGGCACATGCTGTAGAAGTCGTGCGCGGTGAAATCCCAGCGCACCCCCAGCTGCTCGCCCAGCTGCAGGATCTCGTCGCGGTGTCCCAGCAGGTGATGGTAGTGGACGTGCGCGATGCCCAGCCCGCGCAGCACGTCGAGCAGCGTCTGCCACTGCCCTGGCAGGCCGAATTCCAGCCGGAAGCCGGCGCCGGGCTCGATCAGCTCGAGCCGCACGGCGCTGCCAGGTGTCGGCGTCAGCGCGAAGAAGACGGCGCGCCGGTCCAGGTGGCCGGCCAGCTCGGTGGCGTGGCGCAGCGTGCCGCCGCTGCGGTCGTGCAACACGGCCAGCACGCCGGGCAGGCCGCGTGCGCGGATGCGCGCCACATCGACCGCCAGCCGCGCGCCGCGCGCCGGGTCGGCGGCCACGAACGCATGGACGATGCCGTCGTAGCTCGGATGCAGGCGGGGCAGCTTTTCCACCGCGTCGCGCTCGCGCTGGCTCTTGCTGGCGCCGAAGCTCACGCCACCGGTGTGCAGCACGAAGGTGTCGAGGGCGTGCAGGTTGCGCCAGCCGGCCTCGGCGGCGCGCCGGCAGAAATCGTTTTCCTCGCCGTAGCCCTTGCCGAAATTCTTGACGTCGAACAGGCCGACAGCGTCCAGGCAGTCGCGCCGGATGTACATGCAAAACCCGACGCCGGTCGGCACGTCGACGACCTGGCCGGCATTGGTCGCGGCGAACAGCGCATCCAGGCTGGCGGTGCCGCAGTGCGGCGGCAGCTGGTTCGGCTCGCAGAATCGGGGATAGCTGCAGATGGTGGCGTTGTTGGAAAACGGCGTGACAGAGGCCACGCGCGCGTCGCTGTAGGCGGCGTTGCGCAGGCGGTCGAGCCAGTCGTTGGCCACCTCGGTGTCGCTGTTGAGGAGCAGTGCGTCGTGCTGGTCGCTGAGCGCCATGCCGCGGTTGACCGTGCCGACGAAACCCAGGTTCTCGTCGTTTTCCAGCAGCACGATGCGGCTGTCGCGGCCGGCCACTTCGCGCAGCCATTGCGCGAGTTCCGGCTCGGGGCTGCAGTCGTTCAGGATCACCAGCCGCCAGGGCGTGACGCAGCGGCTCGCCAGCACCGATTCGACGCACAGGCGCGTGTCCGCGAGCCCGCGATACACCGGAACGATCACGTCCACGGTCGCCACCCGGGGCTGGACCGGTTGCGGCCTGGCTTCAACCGGCGCGATTTCGGGCGGCCTTTTCCCCAGCAGTGTCTCGATCTTCATCTTGGCCCGGACAAGGGGTCGCGTGGCCCGAAACAGCGTGGAGCTTTCGATCCAGTGCAGGTGCTCGGCCAGGGCGTTGTACATCTTTCCCAT
>JACMQP010000597.1 GCA_014376915.1 Ramlibacter sp. | reverse complement strand
GTCCAGCGCCCGCGCGACGACATCGCTGACGCCGCCTGACGTATAAGCCACGACGAGGCGGATCGGCCTGGACGGCCACGGCACGGCCTGGGCGTGGCTAGCGGCAGCAGCCAGAACAGCCGTCCACAGGGAACAGGCGAGCCAGCCGATGCTGCGGCGGCGAAAGAGGGGTCGCATGATTTCTTCCTTGATGGCGCAATCCTGATTTTCATCCGCGCGGGTGGTGCTGCGCGTGCAGCGACTTGAGCCGCTCGCGGGCGACGTGGGTGTAGATGGTGGTGGTGGAAATGTCGGCGTGTCCGAGCAGCAGCTGCACCGCCCGCAGGTCGGCGCCGTGATTGAGCAGGTGGGTGGCGAAGGCGTGTCGCAGCGTGTGCGGCGACAGCGGCACCGTGATGCCGGCCGCCTGCGCTTGCTTCTTCACGATCATCCAGAACATCACGCGCGTCATGCCGCTGCCGCGCGCCGTCACGAACAGGTCGTCGGTCTGCTGGCCGCCCAGGATTGCGGTGCGCGCTTCGCCGAGGTAGCGCTCGATCCAGTCGCGGGCAACCTGGCCGAACGGCACCAGCCGCTCCTTGCTACCCTTGCCCAGCACCCGCAGCACGCCCTCGTTCATGCCCAGGTTGAACATCTTCAAACCCACCAGTTCGCTGACCCGCAGGCCACTGGCGTACATCAGCTCCAGCATCGCGCGGTCGCGCAGGCCCAGCAGGGTGTCGACCTCCGGCGCCGCCAGCAACGCTTCGACCTGCGGCTCGCTCAGCGTCTTGGGCACCCGCAAGGGCTGTCTGGCGGACTGCAGTTTGAGCGTCGGGTCGGCGCCGGTCACCCGCTCGCGCAGGGCCCAGCGGAAATAGCGCTTGAACACCGTGAGCCGCCGGTTGGCTGTCGTGGCGCGAGTCTGGCTGTGGCGAGCCGCGAAGTAGGCGTTGAGGTCGGCTTCGGTCGTGGCGTCGATCGCCTTGCCCTGGCCCGCCAGCCAGCGGCCGTACAGGCTCAGGTCGCGCCGGTAGGCCGACAGGGTGTTCTTCGACAGCCCCTCCTCCAGCCAGATGGCGTCGATGAAGGCATCGATGGCAGCCTCGCTCATGCAGCCACGATACCAAACGGTTCGGACAGGCTGGTGGCCATCACTTCACTCTGCTGCGGGACGACTTGCAACGAAATCAGAACTCGGTGTGAAGCCGAACGCCCAGCACATTCACCGGCCCCCGATCGGCGTTGTAAGCGGGGTTGCGGATGTGTTGCCAGTCCAGCGCGAGCGAATTTGCCTTGCCCAAGCCGATGCTGTAGTACGCCTCGAGGATGGCCTCAGGCCGGTAATTCAGCTGCCCATCGCCGACGAAAAAACCAAGGCCGCCGGCGGCCAGGTAGCGCCGATGCACCGAGGACAGGCCGTTATAGGCCAGGGCCACGCCCACCGAGTCCTGCGCGCGTCCCCATTTCGGGCCTCTGACAGAGATTCCAGCGGAAAGTGAGCGGTCGATTTCGGTGAACGCGTAGGTTTCTGTCTTGCCGTCAGACCACATGGCACGCCCGAACAAACCCACGTCTGTCGACAGCGACTGCTCCAGATTGATGCCCACACCCACTTTGGTCTGCTCCCCGTATCTCACCGCGTTGATGTCCGGCTGACTTGAAGACGGCGCGGCCAGCTCAAGTGCGTCGCGATAGCGCGACATGACCGCTCGGTTCCTGTAGGCCAGCAAGCGAACGATTCCGGCCTGGCCGTTGAGCTGATGGGAGCGCTGCACTTCGATCTGGTCGCCGTAGTGCCGGAGGATGCGGGAGTCCAGAGGCAGCCCATTGGGCTCACGCGGCTGGATGAAGCGACCGGCACGCACGGCCCAGCCATCCTCGATGTACTCGAGAGCGGCGCCCCATGTGTAGCCGCGCGCATCCGCGGCAAAGTC
>JACMQP010000596.1 GCA_014376915.1 Ramlibacter sp. | reverse complement strand
TGGTTGTTCGACGAGTGCTATCAGGCCGTGGGCGACCTGGCGGAAACCATCGCCCATGTCCTGCCGCCGGGTGCGCAAGCCTCCGACGTGGGACTGGCCGAATGGGTGGAGCGGCGCCTGCTGCCGTTGCGTGGCCGGCCCGAGGAAGAGGTCGCCGCGCGCATGAAGGCCTGGTGGAACGAGCTCGATACCACCGGCCGCTTCCTGCTGTCCAAGCTGGTCGGCGGGGGCTTTCGGGTCGGCGTCAGCAAGCTGCTGGTGCAGCGGGCGCTGGCAGGTCATTCGGGCGTCGACGCCAAGCGGATCGCGCAGCGGATGATGGGCTACACCGACGGCAAGACGATGCCGACGCCCGAGCGCTTCCAGGCGCTGGTCGCGCAAGCGCAGGAGGGCGTCGCCGACGTGCAGGACCTGGGCCAGCCCTATCCGTTTTTCCTGGCTCACCAGCTCGACGCGCCGCCCGAGGTCTTCGCCGCCACTTTGGGACCGGTCGACGACTGGATGGTGGAATGGAAGTACGACGGCATCCGCGGCCAGCTCGTGCGCCGGCAGGGCGAGAGCTGGATCTGGTCGCGGGGCGAGGAACTGGTGACCGACCGCTTTCCCGAGATCGTGGCGCTGTCGCAGGCGCTGCCGGACGGCACCGTGCTCGATGGCGAGATCATGGTCTGGAAAGAGGACCGCCCGGCCGCGTTCTCGCTGCTGCAGCAGCGGATCGGCCGCAAGACGTTGACGAAGAAGGTGCTGGCCGACGCGCCGGTGACCTTCATGGCCTACGACATCCTGGAGCAGGACGGCCGGGACATCCGGGCGTTGCCGCAGTTCGAGCGCCGAACCCGGCTCGAGGCGCTGCTGGCGGGGATGGCTTTCCCGGTGTCGCCGGTCGAGGTCGACCGCAGCTGGCAGGAGTTCGCCCGCCGCCGTGAGCAGTCGCGCGAGCGCGGCGTCGAAGGCTTCATGCTCAAACGGCTGGATGCGGCTTACGGAACTGGCCGGACCAAGGCCGACGGACTGTGGTGGAAATGGAAGATCGACCCGATGACGATCGACTGCGTGCTGATCTACGCCCAGGCCGGCCACGGAAGAAGAGCGTCGCTGTACACCGACTACACCTTCGCGGTCTGGAACCGTGCGCCGCGCGACAAGGCGGAAGCCGATGTGGTGCTGGAGGCGATCGCCCGCAAGGAGCCCGCGCAACCGGGCGCCTTGCAACTGGTGGCTTTCGCCAAGGCTTACTCGGGCCTGACCGATGAGGAATTCCGCAAGATCGACGCCATCATCCGCAAGACCACGCTGGAGAAGTTCGGTCCGGTTCGCAGCGTCAAGCCGTCGCTGGTGTTTGAACTGGGCTTCGAGGGCATCAACCGCAGCCCGCGCCACAAGAGCGGCATTGCGGTACGCTTTCCCCGGATGCTGCGAATCCGCCTCGACAAGCCCCTGCACGAGGCCAACACACTGCAGGACCTCGAGATGCTCATGAAGGCATAGGTGTTAGCATTTGCGATGCTCATGACAGCTCCACTTCCCACCAACGCGGTCGACGCGGGTACGCCAGTGTCGGGCAAGATCCGCGAACGCATCCAGGCAGCCCGCAAGCGCTTTCACGCCAACGACAACATTGCCGACTTCATCGAGCCGGGCGAACTTGCGCAGCTGCTGGACGAGGTCGAGCACAAGATGCAGGGCGTGCTTGACAGCCTGGTGATAGACACCGAGAGCGACCACAACACCGGCGACACCGCGCGGCGGGTGGCCAAGATGTATGTCAACGAGGTGTTCCAGGGCCGGTATGTCAAGCCGCCGCGGATCACCGAGTTCCCAAATGTCGAGCACCTCAACGAGTTGATGATCGTCGGCCCGATCACGGTGCGCTCGGCCTGCAGCCACCACTTCTGCCCTGTCATCGGCAAGATCTGGATCGGCGTCATGCCCAACGAGCACACCAACGTCATCGGCCTGTCCAAGTACGCGCGGCTCGCGGAATGGGTGATGGGCCGGCCGCAGATCCAGGAAGAGGCGGTGGTGCAGCTGGCCGACCTGATCATGGAAAAAACCCAGCCCGACGGGCTGGCCATCGTGATGGAAGCCACCCACTACTGCATGGCCTGGCGCGGCGTGAAGGACCTGGACAGCAAGATGATCAACTCTGTCATGCGCGGCGCTTTTCTCAAGGATTCGACGCTGCGCCGCGAATTCCTGGCCCTGATTCCCCGGAAGGATTGAACATGCTGGTCCGACTTCTCTACGCAAGCCGCGCCGTCGACACCAGTCCCGACGCGATCGAATCGATCCTGGCGCAATCGCGCCAGCACAACCCGGTCACCGGCATTACCGGCATACTCTGCTACGGCGGCGGCATCTTCGTGCAGGCCATCGAGGGCGGGCGCCAGCCGGTCAGCGACCTGTTCGGCCACATCCAGAAGGACCCGCGCCACAAGGATGTCGTGCTGCTGCACTACGAAGAGATCTCCGAGCGGCGCTTCGGTGGCTGGACCATGGGGCAAGTCAACCTGTCCAAGCTCAATCATTCGATCCTGCTGAAGTACTCGGAAAAGCCGGAGCTCGATCCGTATTCGGTCTCGGGCAAGGTTTCGCTGGCGCTGCTGGAAGACCTGATGGCCACCGCCGCGATATGCGGACGCGTCTGACCACCCGGGCGGCTGGCTGATACCGTCCTGCCCCGAGCGTGTCGGCCACCGCGCTTGCCCTCATCGTCTTCGCCGGATTGATTCACGCCAGCTGGAACATCGCCGCCAAGAAGGCCGGCGGCGACGTCCGCTTCGCCGCCTTCACCGGCCTGGTCACCATGGTGGTGTGGGCCCCGGTCGGCGTGTGGCTGGGCGTGGGGCAGGTCCCGCACTGGGGCCTGCTCGAATGGTCGCTGGTCGTCGCCAGCGCCGTCGTCCACTGCCTGTACTTCATCGCGCTGCTGCGCGGCTACCGCAAGGCCGACCTCACCGTGGTCTATCCACTGGCACGCGGTTCCGGGCCGCTGCTGTCGTCACTGGTGGCGATCCTTTTCCTCGGCGAAAGCCTGTCGGCGCTGGGCGCGGCGGGGATCGCGGGGGTGGTCGGCGGTGTGTTCCTGATCGCCGGCGGCCCTGGCCTGCTGCGCGCCTCGCACGATCCGGCGCGGCGCCAACGCGTCCGCAAGGGCATGGCGTATGGCCTGCTCACCGGCGTGTTCATCGCCGGCTACACGGTGGTCGACGGCTACGCGGTCAGGTTCGCGCTGATGGCGCCGATCCTGGTCGACTACTTCGGCAACCTGGCGCGCATGGTGCTGCTCGCGCCAGCGGTACTGCGCGATCCGGTGGCTGCGCGCGCGTTGTGGAAGTCGCAATGGAAATACGCGCTGTTCGTCGGCACTGTCAGTCCGGTGTCGTACGTGATGGTGCTTTATGCGATGCAGGACGCGCCGCTGTCGCACGTGGCCCCAGCGCGCGAGGTGTCCATGCTGTTCGCGGCGCTGATCGGCGGCCAGTTGCTGGGCGAGGGCGACCGGTTGCTGCGGATCCTGGGCGCGGCCTGCATCGCCGGCGGAGTCATGGCGCTGGCCCTGGGATGAGCCCGAGCGACGCCCCGCTGCTGGTCGGCTGCGATTTCTCCAGCAGCCCGACCCGGCGCAAGCCGATCGTGCTGGCGCTGGGGCATCTCACGGGCGGACGG
>JACMQP010000595.1 GCA_014376915.1 Ramlibacter sp. | reverse complement strand
CTATGGCACCGGCTGCTTCCTGCTGATGCACACCGGCGAGCGGTTCCAGACCTCGACCAATGGACTTCTGACCACCAGCGCCGCGCAGACCTGCGAAACGCCGGAGTTCGCCCTGGAAGGCAGCGTCTTCGTCGGCGGTGCGGTGGTGCAGTGGCTGCGCGACGGCCTGAACGCCATCAAGGGCAGCGGTGAGGTGCAGGGGCTGGCCGAGAGCGTGCCCGATTCGGGCGGCGTGATGGTGGTGCCGGCCTTCACCGGGCTGGGCGCGCCGTACTGGAAGCCGGATGCGCGCGGCACCATCACCGGCCTGACCCGCGGCACCACCGTGGCCCATATCGCGCGGGCGGCGCTGGAGAGCATCGCCTACCAGAGCGCTGCGCTGCTGCTGGCCATGAGCCGCGACGCCACGGCGGCCGGTGGCGCGCCGGTGAGCGAACTGCGGGTCGATGGCGGCGCCTGCGTCAACGATTTGCTGATGCAGTTCCAGGCCGACCTGCTGGGCATCCCGGTGGTGCGGCCCGTGGTGACCGAGACCACGGCGCTGGGAGCTGCCTATCTGGCCGGCTTGTCGAGCGGCGTCTACCGCAATCGCGACGAACTCTCCGCCATGTGGCGGGCCGAACGCCGCTTCCTGCCGACGCTGGACCGCGGCCGGGCCGACGCCCTGATGGCGCAGTGGGAACACGCGGTGCGACAGGCCACCGCGGCCTGAAACGCCGGGAAAGCGCTGATTCCGGCCAGTCCGGCAGCGCCGCACAATCGTTTTTTTGATCGGGGATCGCCATGACCAGGATTCGCTTTGCTCTTGCCTCCGTTGCCACGGCGGCCGCCAGCGCCGTGTTGCCGGCTGGCGCCCAGTCGCTCAAGCCGGGGTTGTGGGAAGTCACCAACCGGATGCAGGGTGGCAGCGGCCAGATGCAGGACGCGATGGCCGAGATGCAGAAGCAGCTGGCGTCGATGCCGCCGGAGCAGCGCAAGATGATGGAAGAGCAGATGGCGAGGTCCGGCATCAAGATGGGGTCGGCTGGACCGGCGGGCGGCATGAGCGTCAAGATCTGCATGACCAGGGAGATGGTCGAGAAGAACGAGGTGCCGGGGCAGCAGGGCGACTGCAAGACCAGCTCGCAGGGCCGTTCCGGCAACACGATGAAGATGGCCTTCACCTGCACCAATCCGCCCTCCAGCGGCGAAGGCCAGGTCACTTACAACGGTTCCGAGGGCTACACCAGCCGCACGACCGTGAGCACCCAGGTCCAGGGCAAGCCTGAGAAGATGACGATGGAAGGCTCGGGCAAGTGGCTGGGCGCCGACTGCGGTACTACCAAGCCACCGGGGCAGCAGGCACAGAAGAAATAAGGCGCAGGCTGTCATGCCGGGCTGGACCCGGCAGCCATGACTTGCGGATACCGTCGATCAAAGAGACACGCGAAAGCCGATTCTTCCTGATGGACAGGACGACCCTACTTCGCCGGTCGACTGCCGAAGATGGCTGAGCCGACGCGCACCATCGTGCTGCCGGCGGCGATCGCGGCCTCCAGGTCGGCGGTCATCCCCATCGACAGCGTGTCCAGCGCCAGTCCGGCTTCGTTCAACTGGTCGAACAGCGCCCGCGTGCGCAGGTGAACCGCCCGCTGTGCAGCGAAGCCGTCGGCCGGCTCGGGAATCGCCATCAGGCCACGCAGCTGCAGCCGCGGCAGCCGCCGGATCTCTGCTGCCAGCGCCGACACTTCCTTCGGCGCGGCGCCAGCCTTGGTCGACCCGCCGTCGATGTTGACCTGGATGCAAACTTGCAGCGGCGCCAGCTCGGGCGGCCGCTGTTCCGACAGCCGCTGGGCGATCTTGAGGCGGTCGATGGTATGGACCCAGTCGAAATGCGCGGCGACCAGCCGGGTCTTGTTGCTCTGGACCGGCCCGATGCAATGCCACTGCAACGGCAGATCGCGCAGCAGCGCGATCTTTTCGACCGCTTCCTGGATGTAGTTCTCGCCGAAAACGCGCTGGCCCGCATCGTGCGCCTCGCGCACCGCTTCGGGGCCGAAGGTCTTGGAGACCGCCAGCAGCGTGACATCGGTCACGGGGCGTTGCGCCTGCGCACACGCAGCCGCAATCCGTTCGTGAACTCGCTGGAGGTTGTTTCGAATCGTGGTCATAATTCACCGGCACTAGAGCAACGAACTACCGAGGGGATCCGTGGATATTACCCAGCTGCTGGCGTTCAGCGTCAAGAACAAGGCGTCCGACCTTCACCTGTCCGCCGGCCTGCCGCCGATGATCCGGGTCCACGGCGACGTCCGGCGCATCAACGTCGATGCGCTGGACCACAAGCAGGTGCACGGCATGGTGTACGACATCATGAACGACACCCAGCGCAAGATGTACGAGGAATTCCTCGAGGTCGACTTCTCGTTCGAGATCGACGGCCTGGCGCGCTTCCGGGTCAACGCCTTCAACCAGCAACGCGGCGCCGGCGCCGTGTTCCGGACCATTCCCTCCAAGATCCTCACGCTCGAACAGCTGAACGCACCCAAGATCTTCGCCGACCTGGCCCTCAAGCCGCGCGGCATGGTGCTGGTGACCGGCCCCACCGGCTCCGGCAAGTCGACCACGCTGGCGGCGATGGTGAACTTCCTGAACGAAACCGAGTACGGGCACATCCTCACGGTCGAAGACCCGATCGAGTTCGTGCACGAATCCAAGAAGTGCCTGATCAACCAGCGCGAGGTCGGCAACATGACGCTCTCGTTCGCAGCCGCGCTCAAGTCCGCGCTGCGCGAAGACCCGGACGCGATCCTGGTGGGCGAAATGCGCGACCTGGAAACGATCCGGCTGGCCATGACCGCCGCGGAAACGGGCCACCTGGTGTTCGGCACGCTGCACACGTCATCGGCCGCCAAGACCATCGACCGGATCATCGACGTGTTTCCGGCCGACGAAAAGGAAATGGTGCGCTCGATGTTGTCCGAGTCGCTGCAGGCGGTGATCTCGCAGACGCTGTGCAAGACCAAGGACGGTACCGGCCGGGTGGCGGCGCACGAGATCATGCTGGGCACCTCCGCCTTCCGCAACCTGATCCGCGAGGCCAAGGTGGCGCAGATGTATTCCGCCATCCAGACCGGCAACGGCTTCGGCATGCAGACGCTGGACCAGAACCTGACCGACCTTGTCAAACGCAACATAATCAGTCCGGCCGAGGCCCGCGGCAAGGCCAAGATTCCAGAAAACTTCCCAGGCTGAAGGAGGCGCTCGATGACAGGTGCTTTCGCAGGGGCCAGACGTGGCGGCCGTGAAGGCGGCGGTGACCGACCGGACTCCCAGCTGTTCACCAGTGCCTTCGGTGAGCTCGGCGTGGACCGGTCCATGCTGGTGCCCTGGATTTCGCGCGCGGTGGAAGTGGGCGCCGCGCCGCTGGCGTCTGCGCGCGGCATCGAGTTGCTGCAAGCCCTCTGGAAGCGCGACAAGTACATGGGCCGGCTCGGCGTCGATGCCATCGCACGGCTCGAGGCCTTTTTCGACTTCGCCCGTGTCGTGGCCGGGCGCGATGTCATCCAGCAGGACGAATACAGCAATTTCATGATTGTCCTGCTCGCCGGCAGCATCGCCGTCGACCGGCTGCAGCCCTGGGGCGAGCAGATGCGAATGGCCGAGGCCCGGCCCGGCGACATCCTCGGCGAGATGTCGCTGCTGGACAGCGGCATGCGGTTCGCCCATTGCACCACCTTGAGCGATTGTGAGATCGGCGTGCTGAGCGCCGAGGCACTCGATGCGATGATGACCAGCGACCCGGAGCTGGCCGCCGGTCTGATCGCGCTGCTCGCGCGCCGGCTGTCGCTGCGGCTGCGCATCGTGGGCGCCCGCGTGTCGGAGCGCCAGCATTCCTGAAGTAACAAAGAACGAAGCGAGGATCTTCCATGGAACGCGACCAGGCCACCAAATTCATCAACGACCTGCTCAAGCTGATGGTCAGCCGCAGCGGCAGCGACCTGTTCATCACTGGCGATTTCCCCCCGGCCATGAAGGTGGATGGCAAGATCACCAAGGTCTCGCCCCAGCCGTTGAACGCCGGCCACACGCTGGCGCTGGCGCGCTCGATCATGAGCGACAAGCAGGCGGCGGAGTTCCTGCGCACCAAGGAATGCAACTTCGCGATCTCACCCCCGAACATCGGGCGGTTCCGGGTCAACGCGTTTGTGCAGCAGGGCAAGGTCGGCATGGTGCTGCGGGTGATTCCGCAGGTGCTGCCGACCATCGATGGCCTGGGTGTTCCGCAGATCCTGAAGGAAGTGGCGATGTCCAAGCGCGGCCTCACCATCCTGGTGGGCGCGACCGGCTCGGGCAAGTCCACCACGCTGGCGGCGATGGTCGACTGGCGCAACGAGAATTCGTACGGCCACATCATCACCATCGAGGACCCGGTTGAATTTGTCCATCCGCACAAGAACTGCGTGGTGACGCAGCGCGAAGTGGGGCTGGACACCGACAGCTGGGAAGCGGCCCTGAAAAACACGCTGCGCCAGGCACCGGACGTGATCCTGATGGGCGAGATCCGCGACCGCGAGACCATGGAGCACGCGGTCGCGTTCGCCGAAACCGGCCACCTGTGCCTGGCCACGCTGCACGCCAACAGCGCCAACCAGGCGCT
>JACMQP010000114.1 GCA_014376915.1 Ramlibacter sp. | reverse complement strand
GCGGAACCGGATGCCGCCCTGGGTCACAGCGCCGACCCCCCTGTCGCCCACCATCATCAGGACGTCCACAGCCTGCTGGAACAGCAGCAGATTGGGCTGGTTTTCCAGCCGCCGACGGATCGCCGCCTTGTAGAGGATGCGGTCGGCCTGGGCCCGGGTGGCACGCACCGCCGGGCCCTTGCTGGAGTTGAGGATGCGGAACTGGACCCCGCCTTCGTCGGTGGCAATCGCCATCGCGCCGCCCAGCGCGTCCACTTCCTTGACCAGATGGCCCTTCCCGATGCCGCCGATCGACGGGTTGCAACTCATCTGGCCAAGGGTCTCGATGTTGTGGCTGAGCAGCAAGGTCTTGCACCCCATGCGGGCAGCGGCGAGCGCGGCCTCGGTGCCTGCATGACCGCCACCGACCACGATGACGTCGAATTCTTCTGGATACAGCATAGGGTGGCGCCTCTGCGAGGTGGGGCGAGCGCCCGGAAAGGAAACCGTTGATTTTACCGGCGAGGGTGGTTTCCTGCCGCGGCGCCGGCGCGACTCCCCTTTCACAGAAAAGTGGTGCCCCGATGTGCTGCAATCGAGGCCATGAAAGTCCTCGTCCCCGCCCGCAGCGCACCCACTGTTCGTGCCGCAATTGAGCAGATCGTCTGGGCCGCAGCCCGTCTCCAGACTCAATAATCTGCTCCTGATTCAATAGCAATGAACTGCCGTCCCGGTTGCGGCGCCTGCTGCACCGCACCTTCCATCAGCTCCGCGATTCCCGGTCTGCCGCAGGGCAAGCCGGCAGGCGTGCGCTGCACCCAGCTCGACGCCGGAAACGGCTGCCGGATCTTCGGCCAGCCCGAGCGGCCGGCCGTGTGTGCCGGCCTCATGCCATCGGCCGAGATGTGCGGCGCCAGCCGTGACGCTGCCATGGTGTTCCTGGCGCGACTCGAGCGCGACACCCAGCCGGAATAGCTGGGCCACAATGGCCACCCGCCACAGGAGACACCCCATGGACATCGCATCCCTCAAGCAGGTCGTCAGCGCGCAGGAATGGCAGCTACGCGTCGATCTCGCCGCTTGCTACCGGCTGGTCGCCATGTACGGCTGGAGCGACCTCGTCTTCACTCACATCACGGCGCGCATCCCGGGGCCGGAACACCACTTCCTGATCAACCCGTACGGACTGATGTTCGACGAGATCACGGCCTCGTCGCTGGTGAAGGTGGACCAGCAGTGCCACAAGATCATCGACTCGCCGTTCCCAGTGAATCCGGCCGGCTTCGTGATCCACAGCGCCGTGCACGAGGCGCGAGAGGACATCAGCTGCGTGCTGCACACGCACACGCGGGCCGGCGTCGCCGTCAGCGCGCAGAAGGGTGGGGTCCTGCCGATCTCACAGCAGTCCACCTTCATCCTGGCGTCGCTGGCGTACCACGACTACGAGGGCGTGGCCTTTCGCGACGAGGAAAAGCCGCGGTTGCAGGCCGACCTTGGCGGCGCCAACTTCCTGGTGCTTCGCAACCACGGCCTGCTCACTGTCGGCAAGACCATCGCCGATGCGTTCCTGTCGATGTACACGTTCGAGAACGCCTGCCGCATCCAGATCGACGCGCAG
>JACMQP010000113.1 GCA_014376915.1 Ramlibacter sp. | reverse complement strand
TGCCTGCCGATCATGCCGGCGCACGCGCTTGGCCCCCGGGCTGGCTGCTTCCAAAGAGGCCCAGGCGCTCGAGGCCGCGGGTCTGTAGCGCGCCGCCGTCTCGCTCGATTCGCTCGGTGAAGCTGTATTCCGCACCATGAACGACGTCGATGTTTCGCTGGCCGATGTGCTCAAGGGCATCGCTGCTGCGTACGAATCAGCGTGACGACCGGTATCGTGAAATTCGCACAGAGCAAAATGCGCGAACGAAGAAAATCGAGATCTCTTATATCGGTGGCCGACAATTTCATGCGCACCAAGTCTGAAGTGTTTGGATGAAGGACTGACATGAGTGAATGGGTAACGGTAGCGCGGGCCGAAGAGGTCATGCCAGGCGAGTGGCGAGTGGCAGAGATAGACGATGCCCAGATCGCCGTATTTAACCTCGACGGCCAGTACTACGCCATCGAAGACGTCTGCACCCATGATGGTGGACAGATCACCGGCGGCAACGTCGAAGGTGACCGCATCGTTTGCCCTCGGCACGGGGCACGCTTTTGCATCCGCACCGGCGCGGCATTGTCCGCGCCAGCTTACGAGCCGACCAGAACTTTCCCTGTGCGCGTGGAAATGGGTCAGGTTCAAGTGCGCGATAACCGATGGGATTGATGCCAGCGCTCGTGCAAACCATCGCCTTGATGAAGCTTGGTGACGTTGTCGTTACGTCAGTTGAGCGCGATGATTTTCGTGATGGTGGCGCAGATTTTCAAAAACTCGCTCAACCTGCAAAAAAAGTTCAAGCAGAAGATCAGGCCCACGCCACGCGTGTTGCGGGGGAAAGCCACAAAAACCAAAGCCAACCCACAGGAGTTGGCTTTGAAAAGTGGTGGAGAGGAGGAGGATCGAACTCCCGACCTTCGCATTGCGAACGCGACGCTCTCCCAGCTGAGCTACCCCCCCACGACAGCCGGATTCTACCAAACGGTGCGTCTGTTCGCGGTCATGCTGCCTTGCGCAGTGGGGTGGCGAAGAGATCTTCCATCTGCTTGCGCGTGCGGTAGGCATTGGTCGTGGTGTCCATGGCCACGTCCGACCACGACAGGCTCTGGCCCTTCTTGACCGACCTCACGACCTTGACGTTGTGCGCCAGGCCCAGCGGCAGGCCGCCGATGGCGCACGACTTGTCGGCCGGCAACAGCTTGCCCCAGACGGTGTAGCCGCCTTCGCCGTCCAGCATGTCGCCGGGGGCGAGGTCACGCTTGGCGGTGGCCACCACGTCGGCGTTCCAGCCGGTCGCGACACCGGTCGGCTCCCCGCGTAGCGCAACACTCGCGACCGAGGCGCCGACCTCCAGCCCGATCAAATGCCAGCGCTTGTACAGCGTGAAGTAGCGCCCGCTCGGGTCGGTGTGCGCGTTGTATTCCTCGAAGCAGTTCTTGATGTAGTCGGTCTCGGCTTCGACCGTCACCCAGACGCCCATGCGGATGTCGTAGGGAATCTGGCGACCGTCCTTCTCCAGCGAGGAGATCACTTCGACCATGCCCTTGCGCTCGAGCACGCCGCCTTCGCTGATCGGCCGCGTGACGTACGGAATGTCTTCGACGCTGGCCGGCGGATAGAGCAGGCCGTTGCCCGGCACGCCCAGCCCCGTGGCGTTGGACACCGCCGCGCTTTCGATCGACGGCTTCGAGCCGTCGAGGAAGCTGTTGAACATCTTCGGGTTGAGGCCGCCGCGTTCGGCCTGGTCCGGCGTCAGGCCGTAGTAGCCCCACACCGTCTCCGGCGTCGATTCGCAAAAGTGCGGTAGCCACTTGTGGCCGCGGCCGGCAGCGACCACCGGGAACCCGCAGGTGCGGGCCCAGTCCACCAGGTCGCAGATCAGGGCCGGCTGGTCGCCGAAGGCCAGCGAATAGATGACGCCGGCCTCGGCCGCGCGCCGCGCCAGCAGCGGGCCGCAGAACGCATCAGCTTCCACCGTCACGTTGACCACGTGCTTGCCGTTGGCGAAGGCTTGCAGGCAGTGGTCGACCGCCGCGATCGGGTTGCCGGTGCACTCGACGATCACGTCGATGCCTGGCTCCCGCACCAGCGCCTGCCAGTCGTCGTTGATGAAGGTCGCGCCGGTCCTGATCGCATCCTGCAAGGACGTGGCGCGGGTGGCCTCGGTCTTCCAGCCGACGCGGGCCAGGTTGGCGCGCGCCGTGTCGGGCGACAGGTCGGCGATGCCGACCAGGTGAACACCGGGCGTGCGCGGAATCTGCGCCAGGTACATCGAGCCGAACTTGCCGGCGCCGATCAGACCGATGCGCACCGGCTTGCCGTCCGCCGCGCGCTGCAGAAGTTTGGAATGCAGGCTCATGCGGCCCTCTTCATTTCGTCGAACGGAACGCTGCTGGTCTGCAGCGCGCTGGGCGGCAAGCCTGCGTGCCACGGCAGGTCGACCGGGTAGGCCTTCAGCAGGCAGTCGTCGGGCAGCATCTCGATCGGCGTGAAGTCGCGGTGCGCGATGTACTCTGGCCGCTTGAAACGGCGGATGTGGTTGCCGACCGCGCACAGGCTCAAGTACACGCTGACCCGGTCCCAGGGCGACAGGTTGCTGCCCGACGCGTGGACCAGGCAGCTGTGGAACAGGATCATGGAGCCGGCTGGTCCCTTGGGCGAGACGATCCCCCCGCTGTTTCCGCCGGCGCGTTCCACCAGCGTGCTGATCAGCCCGTTGTCGACCGTCCAGAGCGGATAGCTGGTGGTCGTCAGGTCGTGCTTCGCATCCACCACGCCTTTCTTGTGGCTGCCGGGAATGAACATCAGCGGGCCGTTGAATTCATTCACGTCGTCCAGGAAGATCGCAACGTTCATGGCGCGCTCGGTCGGCATCATGTCGTCGTTCAGCCAGGTCCCGTAGTCCTGGTGCCATTGCCAGACGTCGCCCTCGAACGCGGCCTTGCCGTTGATCTTGAACTGGTGCATGTAGACCTGCTCGTTGAACAGGTCCATCACCGGGCCGATCATCCGGGGGTGGCGTGCCAGCCTCGCGAACGGCTCGCTGTACATGTGGGCGCCGAAGTTGGTGCGCACCGCGTCCTTGCCCTTTTCGCGGACGTTGTAGGCTTCGCGCCGGCTGTAGAGCTCTGGTACGGCGGCGGTCAGCCCCCGCGTTTCCTGCGGGGTGAACTGGCCTGGGAAGAACAGGTAGCCCTCGCGGTCGAACTGTTCCAGCTGCTGTTTCGTCAATTTCACGGTTGGTCTCCTTCACGTGTCCTCAGAACTTGCGAAAGCCGGCGAGCCAGGGTGTCGCTGGCCTGCCGGCTGTGGTCGTCGATCAGCCGCGCGGCGCGCTCGCCGTCGCCGGCGGCGATCGCCCTGGCAATCGCCTCGTGCTCGCTCCACAGCGCTTCACGCTGGCGCGACGATTGCAGCACCGCGCCCATCACCCGGCGCAGGTGCCGCCAGTGCTGGTGCGCGCTCTGCTCGATCAACGGGTTGCGCGACGCGGCGTAGGTGGCGTTGTGGAATGCGATGTCGGCATCGATCATCGCCTTGACGTTGCGTCCGCGCGCTGCCCTGCGGCCCTGATCGATCAGCTTCGGATCGATGCGAAAGCGCTGCGGGGCGGCCACCCGCCCCGCCAGCGCATCGAGCGCGCCGCGCACCTGGTAAACCTGCGCGATCCAGTCGGCGTCCAGCGGCGCCACCAGCACGCCACGGCCCGGCGCGTCCAGCACGAAGCCGTCTTTCTTCAGCAGCCGCAGCGCCTGCAGCACCGGCTGGCGCGAGACGGCGAGGCGTTCCGCGATGTCTTCCTGCGTCAGCCGCTCGCCGGGCGCCAGCGAGCCGTCGCAGATCGCGTCCAGCAGGCTGGTGTAAACCTGCTCCACCAGGTCGGGGACGG
>JACMQP010000594.1 GCA_014376915.1 Ramlibacter sp. | reverse complement strand
TAGTTGCCGGTGCCGAGGTGGGCGTAGCGGCGCAGCGCCTTGCCTTCGCGCCGGGTCACCAGCAGCATCTTGGCGTGGGTCTTCAGGCCCACCACGCCATAGACCACCTGCGCGCCGATCGACTCCAGCATCTCGGACCAGTTGATGTTGGCCTCTTCGTCGAAGCGGGCCTTGAGCTCCACCACGACGGTCACCTCCTTGCCGCGGCGGACGCCCTCGCGCAGCAGGTCCATCAGCGTCGAATCGGTGCCGGCGCGGTAGATGGTCTGCTTGATGGCCAGCACGTCGGGGTCCTGCACCGCCTCACGCAGGAAGTCGAGCACGCCGTCGAAGCTTTCGTAGGGGTGGTGCAGCAGCACGTCGCGCCGCTGCAACTGCTCGAAGAACGACTGCCCCCGCACCAGTTCCACCGGGTAGCAGGGCTTGTACGCCGGAAACAGCAGCTGCGGCGCATCCACCAGGTCGATCAGCTGCTGCAGCCGCACCAGGTTGACCGGCCCGTGCACCCGATAGAGCGCCTGCGGCGGCAGGTTGAATTGCTGCAGCAGAAAATTGGAAAGGAATTCGGAGCAGCCCGAAGAGACTTCCAGCCGCGTCGCCTGGCCGTAATGGCGGTGCTGCAGTCCCAGCCGCAGCGCGGTGCGCAGGTTGCGCACGTCGTCCTCGTCCACGGCCAGGTCGGAATGGCGGGTGACGCGGAACTGCGAGAACTGCCCCACGTCGCGCCCGCTGAACAGGCTGTCGAGGTGGGCGCGGATCACGCTGGACAGCGACACGAACAGCGTTTTCCGGCCCGACACCTTGGCCGGCATCCGGATCAGCCGCGGCAGCACGCGCGGCACCTTGACGATCGCGATCTCGTTCTCGCGGCCGAACGCGTCCTTGCCGCCGAGCCGCACGATGAAGTTGAGCGACTTGCTGGCCACCTGGGGAAAGGGATGGGCCGGATCGAGTCCCACCGGAATCAGCAGCGGACGGACCTCGCGCTCGAAATAGTCGCTGACCCAGGCCCGCTGGGCGGCGTTGCGGTCGCCGTGGGAGACGATCTCGATGGCCACCTTGACGAAGGCCGGCGTCAGCTCCTCGTTGAACAGGGCGTACTGGCGTTCCACCAGCCGGTGGGCGGCCAGCGCAAGGGCTTCGAAGGTCTCGACCGTGTGCGGACCCTTGTGATCCGCACTCTGGGCCGCCGTCAGGTGCGGCGCGGCCCGCACCTCGAAGAACTCGTCTAGATTGGACGACACGATGCACAGGTAGCGCAGCCGCTCCAGCAGCGGCACGTCCTTGCGGTGGGCCCAGTCCAGCACGCGCTCGTTGAAGGCCAGGATGCTGTGGTCGCGGTCGAGAAAGCACAGCTCGCTGCCGGTCGCCGGCTGCGGTGCGATGGTGGGCGCGGTGCGAAGTGACAATTCCATGACAGGGAGTGGGGCCACAGTATCACCCGCCCGATGACGGTTTTGTGACAACCCGAACCGGCACCAGGTGACCAGCGAACAATTCGCTCGCGCGGGTCCAGCTGAAATCGAGCGACCGCAGCCGTGCCTGCTCGCGCGGCACTGCAAGCGCCCGAAAGCAGGCCTGGCGCAGGTCGTCGTGCAGGGCGCCGCCCATGCTGCCCACGCCGTCCGGGCCGGGCCGGCTTAGCACCTCCAGCGGACCGTCCACCGGAAAGGCCGCCACCGGCGTGCCGCAGGCCATAGCTTCGGCCATCACCAGCCCGAAGGTTTCGGAGCGACTCGGAAAAACGAACAGATCGGCCGCGGCATAGACCCGCGCCAGTTCGTCGCGGGGCAGCAGCCCCAGCCAGTGGACCCGCGGATAGCGCTTCCTGAGCGTGTCGAGCACCGGACCGACGCCGCAGACCACCTTGCTGCCCGGCAGGTCCAGCGCCAGGAAGGCATCGATATTTTTCTCGTACGACACGCGTCCGACGAACAGCGCGACCGGCCTGCACAGGGCGCCATGCGGCGCGTCGTTACGCGGCTCCGGATGGAACTGGAACAGCGCCGTGTCGACACCGTGGGTCCACGGCTTCAGGTTGCGAAAGCCGCGGGTTTCCAGCATCACCAGCACGCCCTGCGTCGGGACCATCACGCCGGCCGAAGGCCGGTGGAAATGCCGGAACAGTGCGTAACCCCAGGACAGCGGGACGTGCAGCGCCGCCTGCAGAATCTCGGGAAAGCGGGTGTGGAAGGCGGTCGTGAACGCCAGCCCGCGCTGCAGGCAATAGCGCCGCCCCGCCCAACCCAGCGGGCCCTCCGTGGCCAGGTGGATGGCGTCCGGCTCGAATGCATCCAGGCGCAGTGTCAGCGCGGCCCTGGGCGCCACCGCCAGGTCGATGCCGTCGTAGCCCGGGCAGGGCCGGGTGCGGAACAGGCCCGGATGGATGACTTCCACCAGGTGGCCGGTGGCGGCCAGTTCCCGCGCCAGTTCGACCAGCGTCGTCACGACGCCATTGACCTGGGGCTGCCACGCATCCGTCACCAGCGCGACCTTCATGCGGTCTCCGTGTCGAGCTCAAGCATCGAGCCGTCTCGCGCCGGTTCATGCACCTCGGGCCGCCAGTGCAGCAACTCGAGCCGCCCGTCGAAGTGCTCGACCAGCGCCGTGCGGCTCTCCACCCAGTCGCCGTCGTTGCAATACAGGATGCCGCCGATATCGCGCATCTCGGCCCGGTGGATATGACCGCAGACCACGCCCTGATGGCCGCGGCGGCGCGCTTCGGCGGCGACGGCCGCTTCGAAGTCGGTGACGTAGTTCAGCGCTTTCTTGACCCTCTGTTTCAGATAGGCCGACAGCGACCAATACGGCAATCCCAGCCGTCCGCGCAGCTGGTTCAGGTGGCGGTTGAGCCGGAGCGTGAATTCGTACAGGTTGTCGCCGAGATAAGCGAGCCACTTGGCGCACTGGATGACGCCGTCGAAGTAGTCGCCATGGACCACCCACAGCTGCCGGCCATCGGCGGTGAGGTGCACGGTTTCCTCACGCACCTCGATGCCGCCGAAGTGGTGGCCGTGGAACTGGCGAGCGAACTCGTCGTGGTTGCCCGGCACGTACACCACCTCGCAGCCCTTGCGGGCCCGGCGCAGCAGCTTCTGCACCACATCGTTGTGGGCCTGCGGCCAGTACCAGCGACGGCGCAGCTGCCAGCCGTCGACGATGTCGCCGACCAAATAGAGATAGTCGCTCTCGCAGGCTTTGAGAAACTCCAGCAGCTCCCGCGCCTGGCATCCCGGCGTGCCCAGGTGCAGGTCGGAGATGAAGATGGCGCGGTAGCGCATCAGGTCGAGTCCTCGGGGCATTTCATGCGGACGAGTCTCCCGGCCCTGCATGACAGCTTCATGGCAGGAAAATGACGCCTTCATGACGCAGTGGCGACGGCGTCGGCTTCCGCGCCGAGCCTGAGCGATGCCGAGGCGGTGGCTGCAGCGCCTCACGCTGCGTTCGGCGCCCGGCTATGCTGGGCCCTTCAACCCGCCAAGCCCCATGCACCCACCCAACCCGCTCAATTCGCCCGCACTGCAAAACAAGCTCTTCCTCGCCCTGCTGGTGCTGGTCACGGTCGCCTTCGGGCTGATCGTCTGGCCGTTCAACGGCGCCATCTGGTGGGCGATTTTCATCGCCATCGTGTTCATGCCGCTGCATGCCCGGCTGCTGCGGCGCTTCGGCCGCCGCCGGTCGCTGGCGGCGCTGGCCACACTGTCGATCACGCTCGTGGTTGCGATCCTGCCGCTGGTGCTGCTCACGATCTCGGTGATGCAGGAGGCTGCCGCGATCTACGCGCGGACCAAATCCGGCGAGCTGAACCTGGCCGAGTATTTCGAGCAGATCGTCGCTGGCTTGCCGGCGTGGCTGCGTCAGTTGATGGAGCGCTTCGGCCTGCCCGACATGGCCGCGGTGCAGCGCAAGATCGTCACCAGCCTGTCGCAGAGCGGCCAGGCCCTCACCTCGCAGGCGCTGAGCATCGGCCAGACCACCTTCGACTTCGTGATCAGTTTCTTCCTAATGCTGTACCTGCTGTTCTTCCTGCTGCGCGACGGGCCGGCCCTGTCCGCCCGCGTCGCCGGCGCCATTCCGCTGCAGCAGCGGCACAAGCAGGAGCTGTTCGCCAAGTTCGTCACCGTGGTGCGTGCCACCGTCAAGGGCAACATCCTGGTGGCGTTGATCCAGGGCGCGCTGGGCGGCCTGGCTTTCGGGTTCCTGGGCGTCCCCGGGGCCATGCTGTGGGGCGCCTTGATGGCCCTGCTGTCGCTGCTGCCCGCGATCGGTGCGGCGATCGTCTGGGTGCCGGTCGCCGTCTGGTTCCTAGTGACAGGCGCCGTGTGGCAGGGGCTGGGGCTGGTCGCCTGGGGCGTGCTGGTGATCGGGCTGGTCGACAACCTGCTGCGGCCGCTGCTGGTGGGCAAGGACACTCAGTTGCCCGACTACCTGGTGCTGTTCTCCACCATCGGGGGAATGGCGATCTTCGGCCTCAACGGCTTCGTCATCGGACCCGTGATCGCTGCCATGTTCGTCGCGGCCTGGGACATTTTCACGCAGGCGGAAGCGGAAGAAGCGCGCGACAGCTGACGCAAGGCGTCGTAAGTAATTTCACGCATCGGCTTCGTCGGGCTCTACTCAGCAGGCCCGCCGCAGAATTCGCAGGCCCGTCGAACCTTCACGGATCGCGGCCCGTCTCGACGACTTCTGCCACGAACCATGTGACCCATATGAATGATCGAAATCTCGTCAGGGGCTTGTTCCTCATGGCGATTTCGCTGGCCTTCGGGCTGCAAGCGATGCGTTACCCGATCGGCCAGTTCGGCCGAGCCGGCCCGGGCCTGTTCCCGCTCATGGTCGCCGGCCTGCTGTTCCTGATCGCCGTGATCACGGTGGTGCGTTCACGCTTCATGGCCCACGATCACGTCGATTTCAACATCAAGAACATCGGGCTGATTCTGGCCAGCCTGTGCGGCTTCGCGCTGGCCTCCCACTTCGTGAACATGATCCTCGGGATTGCCGTCATGGTGTTCATCGCCTCCTTCGCCGGCAAGGCGAAGTACTCGGTGCTGCGCAACCTGTACATCTCGGCCGGCCTGGTCGCGGTGGCGCTGGCGTTTCAAAAACTTCTCGGCTTTAACCTGCCGCTGTACTGATCATGGAAGCTCTCCACAACCTCGCGTTCGGTTTCGAACACGCGCTCACCTGGTCCAACCTGATGTACTGCGCCATCGGGTGCACGGTGGGAACCCTGGTGGGCCTGCTGCCCGGCCTGGGCCCGCTGGCCACCATCAGCATCCTGCTGCCGCTGACTTATTCCATCCCCACCACCGGCGCGCTGATCATGCTGGCCGGTATCTACTACGGCGCCCAGTACGGCGACAGCGTGAGTGCCATCACGATGCGGATCCCGCACGCCAGCAGCATCGTGGCCTGCATCGACGGCTACCAGATGACGCTCAAGGGCAAGTGCGGGCTGGCCCTGTTCACCGCGGGAGTATCGAGCTTCATCGGCGGCACAGTGGCGATCGTGGTGCTCACGTTCCTGGCCCCGAGCCTGGGCGAAGTGGCGTTCCTGTTCGGACCGGCCGACTATTGCGCCC
This sequence comes from Ramlibacter sp., assembly GCA_014376915.1. The sequence continues at coordinate 1,769 of JACMQP010000594.1, read as the reverse complement.
TGATGCTGGTCGGCTTCGTGTGCGTGAGCTTCGTCACCACCGGCAGCCTGGTCAACGGCATGGCGATGTGCCTGATCGGCGTGCTGCTCGGCTCGATCGGCACCGACGTCAACAGCGGCCTGCAGCGCTTCACCGGCGACCTGCCGTTCCTGGCCGACGGCGTCGGCCTGGTCAGCATCGCGCTGGGCTGCTTCGGCATTGCCGAGATCACCAAGAACCTGGACAGCGGCGAAGAGCGCACGCCCTTCAACGGCGCGATCAAGCTGATGCCGACCTGGCCGGAGTTCAAGCGCATCATCCCCAGTGCCCTGCGCGGCAGCGTGGTCGGCTCCTTCCTGGGCATCCTGCCCGGCGGCGGCCCGGTGATCGCGCAGTTCGCCGCCTATGCGATCGACAAGAAGGTCAGCAAGTACAAGCACGAGATCGGCACCGGCTGCATCGAAGGCGTGGCCGGGCAGGCCGCAGCCGACGAAGCGGCCGCGCGCACCAGCTTCATCCCGCTCATGAGCATCGGCATTCCGGAGAACGCCGTGATGGCCCTGATGATGGCCGCCTTCGTCATCAAGGGCATTCAGCCGGGCCCGAACATGATCGCCGGCCATCCGGAACTGTTCTGGGGCCTGGTGGCCAGCATGTGGGTCGGCAACGTGTTCCTGATCACTCTGAACGTCCCGCTGGTGCGTTACTGGCTGTCGGTGTTCAAGATCCCGTACGCCGTTCTGTTCCCGTCAATCCTGTTCTTCTGCGCGATCGGCACGTTCAGCGTCAACAACAACCTGGACGACGTTTTCATCACCGCGGCCTTCGGCTTCCTGGGCTACATGTTCGTGCGGCTGGACCTTGATGCCGCGCCTCTGATGCTCGGCTTCATTCTCGGCCCGATGCTGGAAGAAAACTTCCGCCGCGCGCTGCTCCTGAGCCGCGGCAGCTTCGGCGCGTTCTTCACGCGCCCGATCAGCGGAACGCTGCTGGGCCTGATCGGCGTCTTCATCGTGTGGCAGCTGGGATCGTTCTTCTGGCAGGAGCAGAAAAAGCGTGCAATTCGCGCCCTCGATCTTCCGCTCCCGGCAATGCAGCCGATCCCGCCTGAAGGATGATCGCGCGCTAAACCGGTTGCAGCGGCCGGGCGATCCCGCCCGGCGGGTCGATCCGGATGGCGTCGCCGGGCAGCACGTCGCCCGCCGCGAGGACCACGGCCATCACACCGGACTTGCGCACCAGTTGGCCGGCCGCGTCGCGATCCAGCACCGCGGCCATCAACCCGCGCTGGAACTTGTCGAGCTGGGAACATGGATTGCGCAGGCCCGTGAGTTCGACTACGGCGCTGCCGCCCAGATGCAGGCGGGTGCCGGCGGCCAGCCCCAGCAGGTCGATGCCCCGGGTGGTGATGTTCTCGCCCAGGTCGCCCGGCCAGATGGCGAAGCCCGCCTCCATCAATTCATCGAACAGTTCGGCGTGCACCAGGTGGACCTGCCGCAGGTTCGGCTGGCTGGCGTCCCGCGCCACCCGCGAGCGGTGCTGTACCGTCGCTCCTGAATGCGCATCGCCCTGCACACCCAGCCCAGGCACCAGGGTGATCGCGTCTTCCGCGAACTTGCTGAAGCTGTGGCTGCTGCTGCGGTGCACGGCCAGCACGCCGGGCGCTGCATCGTACGGAGCCGTCAACCTGCCCTCACCGCCTCGGCAAGGCGCTCCGCGCTGCTGCGCGCCTGCTTGGCGTCGCGGGCCTCGACCATCACCCGCACCACCGGCTCGGTGCCGCTGGGACG
>JACMQP010000593.1 GCA_014376915.1 Ramlibacter sp. | reverse complement strand
GCAGCAGACCGGTCTGGTCGTGCTTCAGTAAATCAGCAAATCAGTACCGCCCGGTCGCCCCGGCCACGCGCAGATAAACGTACGCCGCCCACGCCACCAGCGCCCGGCGCACGATGCCGCGAAAGCCGCTGCCGCCGGGGCTGCGCTGCAAATCGACCGGCAGCGCGCTGACCAGCGCCAGCTCGAATTCGGCATCCAGCGCGGTGGCGAAAACCGTGTCGCGCACCAGCACATTTGCTTCCAGATTGAGCAGCAAGGACAGCGGATCGATGTTGGAACTGCCCACTGTCGCCCAGCTGCGATCGACCACGCCGACCTTGGCGTGCAAGTAGGCAGGCATGTATTCATAAATCTGCACGCCGTGGCTCAGCAACTCGGCGTAGAGCGCCTGCGCGGCCATCGCGGCGATGCGGTAGTCGACCTTGCCTTGCAGCAGCAGGCGCACGCGCACGCCGCGTTTGGCGGCATCGGTCAGCGCGCGCCGGAATGATCGGCCCGGATAGAAATACGGCGTGATCAGATCGACCTGGCTGGTGGCGGCGCGGATGGCGTCGATGTACGCGTGCTCAATAGTGCGGCGGCGGCGCAGGTTGTCGCGCAGCACGAACGCGGCACAAACCGGCGGCAACGATTGCGGCGGCCCGGAGCCCCGCTCAAGCGATTTCCACTCTTCGGGCAGGCCCGCGTTGCCGTTGTCCGGCTGCGTGCGCGGCATGCGCACGCGGCGCCACATGCTGCGTAAACGGGCCATCGGTTCGCGGCTGCGCATCAGCGCGCGCAGCTCTTCGCCAAAGTCGCGGCCCAGCCAGGCCCGCGTCCACACGGCGCGTGCGGCCTGGGCAATCGGCAGCACGATGGGGCCGCGCAGGTGCACCGCAAAGTCGAGCCGGGGCTCGTCGGTCGGACCCTGGTTCAGGTCGATGCGGTCGTCGATCATGTTGATGCCGCCGACGAAGCCGTGCTCGTTGTCCACCACGCAGAGCTTTTGATGCAGGCGGCGCAACTGGCCCGGCTGCAGCCAGCGGTACCAGCGGTCGATCGGCCTGAATACCGCCAGCGCCACGCCCGAGTTGCTGTCGAACACCTGATGCAGCCAACTCAGGCTGGCCTTGGCCCCAAAGCCGTCCACCACCACCCGCACTCGCACGCCGCGCTGCGACGCCGCCAGCAGCGCGGCGACCATCGCCTCGCCCGCGGCGTCTTGATGAAAGATGTAGGTGGCGATCCAGACCTCATCGGTTGCGGTGGCGATCACCCGTCCCATCGTCGCAAACAGCGCGTCGCCACCCTTCAGCAGCGCCAGTTCGTTGCCGCCCGAGTAAATAGGGTCCGCGTGCGCAAATGGGGTCGTCGAGCCACCCACGGTGCCACTCATGCCAACTCAAGCTCTGCCAGCAAAGGCAGATGGTCAGACATCCGCGCCCACGCCGGGCCGCTGGGCACGGTCATCGACAGGCAGCGAAAGCCGCGCGTGTAGATGCGGTCGAGCGAGAAAAACGGCAGCCG